>NZ_JALBGZ010000477.1:0-5061 GCF_023006515.1 Bradyrhizobium sp. PRIMUS42 | reverse complement strand
GCCGATGCTCCAGGCGCCGCTCCAGCGGGCGAAGCTGCGCCACCAGCGGGCGCGGCGGAAGCCGGCTGGCTACCGAAGATCGCGCCCATAATTTTCCCGAAAATGCTCATATCTGCTCCCCGAAAAGGATCCGTTGGAAGGGCCTTGAGTGGCACTTATAGACCAAGTTACTGCGATGCGCCCGCGAAGTTCTGCGAACCAACGAGCAGCATCAGCTTATCTGCGGCGAAATGACGACCGAATGACATCGTCGAGGTTGCGCTGCGGCATCGAAATTCACCCAAGCGTGAGGGACAGGACTCGGAAATGAGCGTACGCTTCGCGTTCGGCTCGCGATGCCTTCCGGAATTCGCGTCTGGTCGGAATCGCGAAACTCAAAAATGGCGGCCGCTCGCGCCGTTTGCCGGCGCTGGATTCGGCCGCTCGGCAAGGGAGCTAGCGACCATGGCCACACTCTACCAGGGCAATGTCCCCACAATGGGCCAGAGCGCGGATGCGGCTGGACCCGTCATTCGAACCATCCAGCTGTCCGATCTGCACGATGCGCTCCGGCGCGGCTGGGAGGATTTCAAGGCCGTTCCGAGCCACGCCATCATTCTCTGCGTCATCTACCCGGTGCTCGGCCTCGTGCTCGCCCGCGTGGTGATGGGCTATTCGGTGCTGCCATTGTTGTTTCCCCTTGCCGCCGGCTTCGCACTGATCGGCCCCTTCGCAGCGCTCGGTCTCTACGAGCTCTCCAGCCGGCGCGAGCGCTATGAAGAAGCCAGCGCCTGGGATGCCATGGAGGTGCTTCGCTCGCCGTCGTTCGGGGCGATGCTCGGCCTCGGCACATTGCTGCTCGCTCTATTCGTGACCTGGGTTGCAACCGCGCAGGCGATCTATGTCGCGGCGTTCGGCTATGAGGGCGTGACCGGGATCTCGGACTTCATGACGCGCGTGCTGACGACGCAGCAGGGCTGGTGGCTGATCGTGGTCGGCTGCGGCGCCGGCTTCCTGTTCGCGTTCGCTGCGCTCTGCATTAGCGTCGTGTCGTTCCCCTTGATGCTGGACCGC
The DNA here is from genome assembly GCF_023006515.1 of Bradyrhizobium sp. PRIMUS42. Lineage (NCBI taxonomy): Bacteria > Pseudomonadati > Pseudomonadota > Alphaproteobacteria > Hyphomicrobiales > Nitrobacteraceae > Bradyrhizobium > Bradyrhizobium sp. PRIMUS42. The sequence goes on along the minus strand of NZ_JALBGZ010000477.1, from coordinate 4,008 downwards.
CATGCGGGCGCGTTCGAGGCGATGAGCACCTCACTGCGCGTTGTCGCGAGGAACCCGGTGCCGATGGCGGCCTGGGGCCTGATCGTGGCGGTGCTGCTTGCGCTCGGCACGATCCCGGCCTTCCTCGGCCTTGCCGTGGTGATCCCCCTGCTCGGCCATGCCACCTGGCATCTCTACCGCAAGGTGATCGTCTCGGAGCCCGGTGCACGTCCGGTGCCGCCCCCGCCGCATCGTCCGCGCAAGCCGGCTGCCGACTTCCCGGCGAACCTCTTCCCGTGGCGTAACCGGACGGACGTCTGACGATATCGTGACATGCGATCCTGCCCCGGCTCGGGCAGGATCGCGCCCTGTCACACGCCTTGCTTTGGCCGCGGTTCGGACCGAGATTGCCCCCTCCGATCAGATCGCTTCACGGAATTCATTTACTCGAATGACCTCGACGATTTCTCGTCTCGCCCTCGCAGCCTTCGCCCTCTCCGCGTCAATCCTGTCTGCCCAGCCAGCGTCCGCCGCGGTTGCCTGCGGTTCAAGCAATTTCGATGCATGGCTTGCGGACTTCAAGACCGACGCTGCCGCCAAGGGCATCTCACAACAGGCGATTGCATCGGGGCTCGCCGGCGTGACGCTGGATCAAAGCGTGCTCAACCGCGACCGCTCGCAAAAGGTCTTCGCCCAGACCTTCGAGGAATTTTCCGGCCGCATGGTGCCGCCGCGCTTGGAGCGCGGCTCCAACAGGATGAAGCAATACGGCTCGGTGCTGTCGCGCATCGAGCAGACCTACGGCGTTCCCGGCGAAGTGCTGGTCGCGATCTGGGGTCTCGAGACCGATTTCGGCGTCAACACCGGCAAGTTCGCCACCATCCGCTCGCTCGCAACGCTGGCCCATGATTGCCGGCGCGCCGAGCAGTTTCGCGCCGAGCTGATGGATGCGCTGCGCATCGTCCAGCGCGGCGATCTCGCACCAGCCGAGATGAAGGGCGCCTGGGCCGGCGAGCTCGGCCAGACCCAGTTCATGCCGTCATCCTGGATGAAATACGCCGTCGATTTCGACGGCAACGGCAAGCGCGATCTCCTGCACAACGCGCCCGACGTGCTCGCCTCCACCGCAAATTATCTCGCCGGCTATGGCTGGCAGAAGGGCAAGGATTGGCAGCCGGGCAGTCCGAATTTCGAGGTGCTCAAGCAGTGGAACAAGAGCGAGGTCTATTCCAAGACCATCGCCTATTTCGCCACGCAGCTGGCGCGCGCTCCTTAGTGACCCATCAACAACGCGTAGGGCCGATCGTCCGGCGATCGGCCCTCTCTGGTGCGTTTACTTGCCCATGGTGGCGTGCATCGCCTTGTTCAGATGCGCGCCGCACGCACCCATTTTGCCGTTGAGCAGCGAATCCTGCGCCGCAGCGATCTCCTTCTGGGCGACGAGCTTGCCGTCACCGTCGGGCATGGCCTCGATCGCAGTTTCCGTCTTCTCCAGATTGGCCGAGCTGCAGCCGCCCATGGCGGCGTGCTTGGCGGCCTGGGCCGGCGCAACCGCGAGCGCGACGGCGGCAATGGCGATAACCCCGAGTAACTTCGTCATGATGTTACTTTCCTTCTCTTGTTCTTGGGACAGACCCAGCGACATTGCCGGATTCTGCGACGACACCTTCCTCCGGGCGCGGCAACTTGCCGCAATAAATTCCTCGCGAGAATTGCGTGATGTTGCGCGCCGCGCAGAGCGTCATGCAGGAATTCTGTTTTTCATTACATCCTTGTCATCAAACCACACGCTCGGCGTGCGGACGCCGCACCAAGGAGTGCGAATGCGGCCTAGACAACCTTGGAGGAGCCATTGCGCCGCTGCACGCGGCGAGATCTGATTTGGCGAAGCCGCTTGGCCACCCGCGCGGCTTCGCTGCACCCACACAAAGAACTGAATATAAATTCATTAAAATAGCCTATTGCATCATGCGATTCGCGCATGCCGAACTTGGGTATAGAAGCTAAATGGCTCGCTTGCCGGCGACGGATGCGTCACTTATTTCCATAACGATCAAAATCAAATATCTGTCACTAACTCCGTGATTTCACGGAAGTTTAGCTCCGGATTCAGCTCGCGCATCGCAGGGCTGGGGCGGGACCGCGAAGAGGTTAAGTCTTCTTTACTCCCGCTATGCGCTATCCGCTTAGCTGCATCGCAACATCGGAACTTTCGCACTGCACCACTCTCCACTATATTCATTTCAACGATGAGGCCCGGGCAAGGGCTGAATCGAACTACAGGAGACTACCAATGCTGCTCTCGCTCATCCGCATGATCCAGGCATTCCGGGACTATCAGCGCAATGTTGCCGAGCTGTCCCAGCTCAGCGATCGCGAACTGGCCGATATCGGCCTCGATCGCTCGGACATCCCGCGCGTTGCCGCCGGTCAGTATCAGGGCTGATATCGTTCAGCCCTCCACCGGACGAACCGATAGCGCCCGCCTCGTGCGGGCGTTGTCGCATCTGGTGGCAGAAAACTCGATCTCGACGATTCCACTGACCGCCGAAAAGCGCTACCTGTCCGCCCCATGACAGGATCCCTATCCAACATTGTGCACGTGATCGGCGCAGGCCTTGCCGGCTCGGAGGCAGCTTGGCAGGTCGCGAAAGCCGGCGTCCCCGTGGTGCTGCACGAGATGCGGCCCACCCGCATGACCGAGGCGCACCGTACCGACGGGCTCGCCGAGCTCGTCTGCTCCAATTCATTTCGCTCGGACGATGCCGCCAACAACGCCGTCGGCCTCCTGCACGCGGAGATGCGCCGGCTCGATTCGCTGGTCATGCGCGCGGCTGATGCCAACCAGGTGCCGGCCGGCGGCGCCCTTGCGGTCGACCGCGATGGCTTCTCCGCAGCCGTTACCAAGGCGCTGAACGACCATCCCCTGATCGAGATCGCCCGCGGCGAGATCGCAGGCCTGCCTCCGGCCGACTGGAACAATGTCATCGTTGCCACCGGCCCCCTCACCTCCGCCCCGCTGGCCGATGCCATCCGAGAGCTGACCGACGAGAACGCCCTCGCCTTCTTCGACGCGATCGCACCGATCGTGCACCGCGAATCCATCGACATGTCGGTGGCCTGGTTCCAGTCACGCTACGACAAGGTCGGCCCCGGCGGCACCGGCGCCGACTACATCAACTGCCCGATGACCAAGGAACAGTATGATGGCTTCGTCGCCGCGCTGATGTCAGGTGAGAAGACTGAGTTCAAGGAGTGGGAGACCAACACGCCCTATTTCGACGGCTGCCTGCCGATCGAGGTGATGGCGGAGCGTGGCCCCGAGACGCTGCGCCACGGCCCCATGAAGCCGGTCGGCCTTACCAATCCGCACGATCCCGCCACGAAGGCCTACGCCATCGTGCAGCTGCGTCAGGACAACAAGCTCGGCACGCTCTACAACATCGTCGGCTTCCAGACGAAACTGAAATACGGCGAGCAGCAGCGCATCTTCCGCACCATTCCCGGTCTGGAGAAGGCTGAGTTCGCCCGCCTCGGCGGCCTGCATCGCAACACCTTCCTCAATTCGCCAAAGCTGCTCGACAGTCAGTTGCGCCTGCGCGCGCAGCCACGGCTGCGCTTTGCCGGGCAAATGACGGGCTGCGAGGGCTATGTGGAGTCTGCTAGCATCGGTCTGATCGCCGGTCTCTATGCGGCAGCCGACGCGCGCGGCGAAACCCTGGCGAGCCCACCGGCCACGACCGCGCTGGGATCCCTGCTCGGCCACATCACCGGCGGGCATATCGAGACCATCGAGCCCGGGACACGATCGTTCCAGCCGATGAACATCAATTTCGGCCTATTCCCGCCGCTTGCGACCGTGCCGACGAAGAAGCCCGACGGCACGCGCCTGCGCGGCAACGAGAAGACGGTGGCCAAGAAGCAGGCGCGGCCTGAAAGGGCTTTGAACGCTGCGGGATTTCCTGCGACAAAAGGAGCGCCGGGCAATCTCACTCTTATGGAGCGGTGCGTTGGATACGGGCGACGAAT
>NZ_JALBGZ010000476.1:0-5063 GCF_023006515.1 Bradyrhizobium sp. PRIMUS42 | reverse complement strand
CGCGACCTCGCCGAGCGGCACGGCGCCACCCGCCGGCATCGGCACCAGGATGTCGCTGGCGATCGCCTTGGGATTGTCGCGGAGGTCACGGGGATAGCGCATGTTCACCGTGAAGCGCTGCCGTCCCTCCACGGTCGTCGTCACCGTCTGACCGCCGAGCGCAGCCGCGATGGTGTCCTGAACGTCCTGGATCAGGATGCCGTAGCGGGCGAGCGCCTCGCGGTCCGGAACGATCTCGAGGTAGTAGCCGCCGATGCCGCGCTCGGCGTAAGCGGACGACGTGCCCGGGACGGTCTTGATCACCCGTTCGACCTGCCGCGCCAGCCGGTCGATCTCGACGAGGTTGGTGCCCATGACCTTGACGCCGACAGGCGTGCGGATGCCGGTCGACAGCATGTCGATGCGCGCCTTGATCGGCATGGTCCAGGCGTTGGAGACGCCGGGAAATTGCAGCGCCTTGTCCATCTCCGCAATGAGACTGTCGACCGTGACACCGGGGCGCCATTGCTCCTTCGGCTTCAGGTTCACCACCGTCTCGAACATCTCGGTCGGCGCCGGGTCGGTCGCGGTCGCCGCCCGTCCCGCCTTGCCGTAGACGGAAGCGACCTCGGGGAACGACTTGATGATGCGGTCCTGCGTCTGCATCAGCTCGGCCGCCTTGGTGACGGAGATGCCGGGCAGCGTCGTCGGCATGTAGAGCAGCGTTCCCTCGTTCAGCGTCGGCATGAACTCGGTGCCGAGCTGGCGGGCCGGCCAGATCGTGACGGCGAGCACGACGAGCGAGGCCAGGATGACCAGCGTCTTGGCGCGAAGCACGCCATCGATCACCGGCCGATAGATCCAGATCAGTAAACGATTGATGACGTTCCTGCCCTCCGGCACGATCCGGCCGCGGATGAAGATCACCATAAGCGCCGGCACCAGGGTGACGGATAGCAGGGCCGCAGCCGCCATCGAGAACGTCTTGGTGAACGCCAGCGGGCTGAACAGCCGTCCCTCCTGCGCTTCCAGCGTGAAGATCGGCATGAACGACACCGTGATGATCAGCAGGCTGAAGAACAGCGCGGGGCCGACTTCGGATGCGGCATCGATCAGGATCTGCACGCGCGACTGACCAGGCTCGGCGCGTTCGAGATGCTTGTGGGCATTCTCGATCATGACGATGGCGGCATCGACCATGGCGCCGATCGCAATCGCGATGCCCCCCAGGCTCATGATGTTCGATCCCAGCCCGAGCAGCTTCATGGCACCGAACGCCATCAACACGCCGACCGGCAGCATCAGGATCGCGACCAGCGCGCTGCGGACGTGGAGCAGGAACACGATGCAGACCAGCGCAACCACGACGCTCTCCTCGAACAGCGTATGCTTGAGCGTGTCGATGGCCGCGTAGATCAGGCTGGAGCGGTCGTAGACCGGCACGATCTCGACCGATTTCGGCAGGCTGCTCGCGATCTCCTTGAGGCGCTTTTTGACGTTCTCGATGACGTCGAGGGCATTGGCACCGAAGCGCTGCAGCACGATGCCGCTTGCGACCTCACCCTCGCCGTTCAGCTCGGTGATGCCACGGCGCTCATCCGGTCCGAGCTCGACATTGGCGACGTCGCGGAGCAGCACCGGCGTGCCATTGCTCGTCTTCAGGACGATGTTGCCGAGATCGTTGATGCTTTTGATGTAGCCCTTGCCGCGAATGACGTATTCGAACTCGGCGAGCTCGACGGTGCGCCCGCCGACATCGGCGTTGCTGGCGCGGATCGCCTCCCGGATCTTCTGCATGCTGATGCCGCGGTCGCGCATCCGCTGGGGATCGAGCACCACGTTGTACTGCTTGACGAAGCCGCCGATGCTGGCGACCTCGGCGACGCCTTCGGCCTTGGCGAGCGCAAACTTCAGATTCCAGTCCTGGATCGTGCGGGTGTCCGCCAGATTCAATTCCTTTGACAGGACAGCGTACTGGTAGACCCAGCCGACGCCGGTCGCATCGGGCCCGATGGTCGGGCTGACGCCGGCGGGAAGCCTGGACGACGCGCCGTTCAGGAACTCCAGGACGCGCGAGCGCGCCCAATAGATGTCGGTGCCGTCCTCGAAGATCACGTAAACGAACGACACGCCGAAAAACGAGAAGCCGCGCACGACCTTGGATTTCGGCACCGTCAGCATCGCCGTCGTCAGGGGATAGGTGACCTGGTCCTCGATCACCTGCGGCGCCTGGCCGGGATATTCGGTGTAGACGATGACCTGGGTGTCCGAGAGGTCCGGGATCGCATCCAGCGGAAGATGGATCAGCGCATAGAGACCGGCTGCGGCCGCAAAGCCGGTGCCGAACAGCACCAGCAGCAGGTTGCGCGCCGACCAGGCGATGATGCGGGCGATCATTTGTGATCTCCCGCCGCATGGCCAGGTTCGGAAGCCTGCGGCGCCGCCTCGGCAAAACCTTTGAACGCGGCCTTCAGATTGCTTTCAGCATCGATCAGGAAGTTGGCGGATGTGACCACCGCCTCGCCGTCCGCAAGTCCGTCCCGCACCTCGATGTAACCGCCACCGCGGCGGCCGAGCTTCACCTCGCGCGGCTCGAAGCGCCCCTCGCCTTTGTCGACGAGAACGGCCTGGCGCGTGCCGGTGTCGAGCACCGCGCTATCCTGGATGGCCAGGACGGGCGCGCTGTCGGCCGTGTCGATGTCGGCGTCGACGTACATGTCCGGCAGCAGCGCCGCGTCAGGATTGGCGAGCTCGATCCGGACACGAACCGTCCTTGTGTCGCGGTTCACCTGCGGATAGACGATTGCGATCTTGCCGCTGAAGACACGGCCGGAAAAGCTGCGCGCGCGCACTGCGACGGACTGCCCCACCGCGATATTGCCGAGATCGCGCTCGGCGACGTCGACCAGCGCCCAGACCAGCGAGGTGTCCGCAATCCGGAACAACACGTCGCCAGGATTGGCGCGCATGCCTTCGATCGCGCTGCGCTCGAGCACGATGCCGTCGCGCCGCGCCGACCAATGCACGGTGACGGGCGCGAGGCGCGTCCGCTCCAACTCGGCGATGACCTGCTCGGGGACGTCGAGATTGACCAGCCGTTGCCGCGAGCCGCGGCCGTACATCTCGACGCCACCCACCGTCTTGGAAGTGATCGTCGCGAGATATTCCGCCGCCGCGGAGGCGACCGCCGAACTGTAGATTTCCATCAAGGGCTGCCCCGCCTTCACGCGGGAGCCGGTGGTGACGTCGGCGACCTTCTGCACGAAACTCTCGGCGCGCATCGCGATCACCGAGACGCGGCGCTCGTCGAGCTGGATCGTGCCGGGCGCCTTGACCGAGACGCGGATCGCGCGCCGCTCGACCGGCTCGGATTTCACGCCGGTGCGCTGGATCTTGCCCGGCGAGAGCTTCACCGTGCCGTCGTCGACCTCGTCGCCTTCGTAGACGGGGACATAGTTCATCCCCATCGGATCCTTCTTCGGAACCGGAGAGGTGTCGGGCAGGCCCATGGGATTGCGGTAGTAGAGGATTTTTCGCGATGAGGCCGCCTGCGCTGGCTTCGATGCCGCCGCGACGGCCTGATCGTCCTCGTAGGCCGGCAGATAGTCCCGCCCGCACTCGTCCTTCTTCGGAGCGGCGGACCAGGACGGCGCGCCGCTGGGATCGCGGTAATAGAGCGGAACTCGGTTCGCCCCGGCCGCAGCGGGGGTCACCTCCGCATGAACGGACCAGCGCCCGTCGGTCGAGGACCGGTACGCGCCCAAGGAGTACGTCGCCAAGGCGAGGCCACCGCCCAGAGCGAGAATCGTCAGGAGACGCAGCGTCTTCATGGTGTGCATTCGCGCGCTCAGCGCGCGTCCAAGTAAATGGGAAAGGCAAGCTCGGACGCCGCGAACGGCGTCCGCACGCTCACTTGGTTGCCGTGACGATCACCTTGCCGGTGACAGTCTCCGGCTCGCCCTGCACCTTTGCCGACAGCGTGACCTGGTAGCGACCGGCCATCGGCAGGTCCGTCCTGAAGGCGTAGACGCCCGGCTCCTTCGACGGCAGCGGCGCCACGGCCGATTCCATCTCAGCCATTCCGTCCGGGGCCATGTCGACGCGGGTCTTGAAGATGACGGCGTCCGCCACCGGCTTGCCGGTCTGCTTGTTGGTCAGGCGAACCGAGAGCGTGACGTCGCCGCCCTTCTTCATTTGTGCATTGACGGGTTCGAAGGCGTAGTCGGCGGCGCCCGCCATCGCCGCGGCAGCGGCAAGCGAAAGGGTGGCGGCGAGCGCCGCTGTGCTGAATTTGGAAAGCATTGTCCTGTCCTCATGAATTGATCTCTCGCCGTGGCGCATGGCGCGCACGTCAGTCGTCGTCGCGAGCAGCCATGCCGCTCGCGCCTCAGCTCAGAGAGATCAGATTCGAGGTGGTCGGAAAGGAGGACTGCCGCGGGAGAAGGAGACGACCTGATCCGCGGGAATGGCGATCTTGCTCGCCGCTACGGCGACATGCCCGAAGGCGACGGGCCTGATATCATCGAGCGCAATGGTGCCGCCGACGCAGCAGAAGCCCATCCCGCATTTGTAACCGCCCGCGTTGGAGGCCGGTCCCTTCATGTCGGGGCAGCAATCGTCCATCGACATCTCGGCGTCGCCGCCCATCTGCATGGTCGCGTGCATGTCGTCCGACGACATGGCGAGGCTGGATGCGGACACGCCAACCGGCAGCATCGCCAGGGATATGGCGATTGCAAATGCCAGGATGGTACGGACGAACCGCATCGATATCGACTTACCCTTCGGGGCCGGAACACGTCCTTAGTAACATATCCCGGTGCCGGCGGCGCTTGTTGATCCGGATCAAGCATTCGTGAGCAGCGGCCGGGCGGTACCGGCCCGGCCGCCTGCCCGGCTCAGATCTTCGGGATCTTCGCCCGCTCGACCACGCCGGTCCATTTGGCGATCTCGGTCTCGATCAGCTTCTTCATCTCCTCCGGCGAGCTGCCGCGGACCTCGCCGCCGACGGCGGTCTCCAGGCGCTGCTTGAGCTCGGGGTCTGCGAGCGCCGCCAGTGTCGCGGCGTTGAGCGCAGCGATGAT
>NZ_JALBGZ010000475.1:0-5089 GCF_023006515.1 Bradyrhizobium sp. PRIMUS42 | reverse complement strand
CACCGCGTGGCTCTTCTGCAGGAGATCGCGGACGCCGAGCAGCGTCAGCGCGCCGAAAATCAGGATCGGCACCAGCAGGATGTCGAAGATCTTGCGGTCGGCGTGGTCACGAGATAAAGGTTGGCCCCCGGCCGCAGCGCCCGATACTCGATCGCCAGCACCAGGCCGCGCAGGCCGCGGCGGCCGTAGATCTCGGAGATCTCCGAGGTCTCGGCATTGACCGTCTGCGTGATTTCCTCGGTGATCAGCCGTCGCGTATTCCAGGCGAAATAGGCCAGCAGCGAGGCCGCGAACATCGCGAACAACAGCAGATAGACCAGCGTCAGCCGGAACGCCGTGGTGCGGACGAGTTTACCGAATGCCGTCACGGATCATGTATCCCGCGCCGCGGATGGTGTGCAGCAGCGGCCGCTCGAAGCCCTTGTCGATCTTGGAGCGCAGCCGCGAGATGTGCACGTCGATCACGTTGGTCTGCGGATCGAAATGATAGTCCCAGACGTTCTCCAGGAGCATGGTGCGCGTCACCACCTGGCCGGCATGCTTCATGAGATATTCGAGCAGGCGAAATTCGCGCGGCTGCAGCGTCAGCTCGTCCTTGCCGCGGGCGACGCGGTGCGAGAGCCGGTCGAGCTCGAGATCGCCGACGCGATAAAGCGTGTCCTCCGCCGGTCCGCCGCGGCGGCGCGACAGCACCTCGACCCGGGCCAGGAGCTCGGCGAAGGAATAGGGTTTTGGCAGATAGTCGTCGCCGCCGGCACGCAGGCCCTTGATGCGGTCGTCGACCTGCCCGAGCGCGGAGAGAATCAGCACCGGCGCCGTGTTGCCCTTGTCGCGCAGCGCGCCGATCAGCGACAGGCCGTCGCGCTTGGGCAGCATGCGATCGACCACCAGCACGTCATAATCGCCGTTCTCGGCCATGGCGAGGCCCTCCTCGCCGTCGGCGGCGTGATCGGCAATGTGTCCGACTTCGCGCAACGCCTTCACGAGGTAGTCGGCGGATTCGCGGTCGTCTTCGATGATGAGGAGGCGCATCGTGCGTTCGGCGGCGGTCAAGGAGGTCAACCTTCTCTAAACATGGCGCGAGCGGCAATCGCATGCAAGCCGAGGGGGAGACTCTGGCATCGAGAAAAAGGCGGGCGGCGAAGCTGGGGGGACTCCACCGCCCTAGGCCTTCCGACGGAGGGGGGCGTAATTCCACCGGAAGGTAGACTGGGGAAGCGAAAATTACGCTGCTTCCCCGAAGGGCGCCGGCGGCGGGGGCGACTGATGCCGACGACACCCTTCATCTCAAAAGCCTCCTGAGGCCTACCCCTTGGCGATGGGCACGGCGACGAAGCGCGACTGGCCGCCGCTCTTCACGCGCATCAAGACGCTGTTCTTGTTGTCGGTCCGCGCCGTATTGATGGCATCGCGGACTTCGCCGGCGGTAGCGACGCTCTTGCCGCCGACTTCGAGAATCACGTCGCCTTCCTTGAAGCCGCGTTCGGCCGCGGCGCTCTTCGGATCGACTTCGGTGACCACGACGCCTTCCTTGCCGGCGCCGGCCACGGTATTGGCGGGCGCGACGGTCATGCCGAGCTTGGGCACGTCGGTGCCCTTGCTCGCACCCTTGCCGCTGTCAGTGTCGGTGTCGGCCTTGGCTTCCACCGTGTTCGGCAACTGGCCGAGCGTGAGGTTGATGACCTTGTCCTGGCCCTTGTGCAGCACGTTGAGCTTCACGGTCGCGCCGGGCGCCATGCCGCCGATGGTGCGGGCAAGCTCTCGGGCGTCCTTGACGGATTCGCCGTTCACCGACGTGATCACGTCGCCGGACTCGATGCCCGCCTTCGCGGCCGGACCGTTGGCTTGCGGCTCCGCCACCAGCGCGCCTTCGGCCTTCTTCATGCCGAGGCTGTCGGCGATGTCGGACGTGACGGGTTGAATCTGCACGCCGATCCAGCCGCGGCTGACCGAGCCCTTGTCCTTGAGCTGGGCGACCACGCTCTTCACGGTGCTCGCCGGAATCGAGAACGCGATGCCTACGCTGCCGCCGGAGGGCGAGTAGATCGCGGTGTTGACGCCCATCACCTCTCCGTTGGTATCGAAGGCCGGACCGCCGGAATTGCCCTTGTTCACGGGCGCGTCGATCTGGATGAAATCGTCATAGGGGCCATTGCCGATGTCGCGGCCGCTCGCCGAAACGATGCCCGCGGTCACGGTGCCGCCGAGGCCGAAGGGATTGCCGACCGCGAGCACCCAGTCGCCGATCCGCGGTTTGCTGTCGGCGAGCTTGGCGAACGGGAAGCTCGAGCTGCCCTCGACCTTGATCAAAGCGAGGTCGGTGCGCTGGTCGGTACCGATCACCTTGGCGGTGTAGGTCTTGCCGTCGTCGGTGGTGACCTCGACCTTGTCGGCTCCGTCGACCACGTGGTTGTTGGTCACGGCGAAACCGTCGGCCGAGATGAAGAAGCCGGAGCCCTGACCCTGCACGACGCGGCCGCGGCCGCCGCCCTTCAGACCGGGGATGCCGTCCGGACCGCCGAAGCGGCGGAAGAAGCGCTCCATCGGCGAGCCCGGCTGGAACGGCGAGGAGGAATCGTCGCCGTCGTCGTTGCTCGCGGTCTTCTCCTTCATGTTGACCTTCACCGAGATCACCGACGGCTTCACGCGCTCGACGATGTCGGCGAATCCGATCGGACGCTCGACCTTCCGGACCTCGTTGTTGACCTGCGCATGCGCCGGGCTCGAGAACAGGTCGGCCGGCGCGGTCGACGGGCTAAACCCATAGACGGCCGCGCCGAGACCGGCGACGACCGAGGCCATCAGCGCGAACTTGCGCGCGGAGAAGACCGAGCGGGTCTGCCGGTAGGACGGAAGGTTCGAAAGGTCGGGACGGTCGGTCATGCAGAGATCTCCAGGGGCCTTGAAATCCATTTGGTGCCTGAGGGTGGCGCCTTACGGACCTGAAGATGGGGGCTCCCGCCTTACCGCGCGCTGGCGAGGGGGTTAAACTTTTGTAATGAAGGGACGGAGCGGATGCGGCAGTTCAGCGCAGGCCGAAAATCGTGGCCTTACAGGAACTTAATCGAGTTCCCGCAACAGCGTGCAAGCGCGATTTTCTTGCACGCTCAGCTCGCCCTGACGCTGACGATGAACTCGTCGACCTCGCGCTTCAAGGTTTCGGCTTGCTGCGACAGGTCGACCGCGGAATCCCTGGCCTCAGCGGCCATGCGGCCGGTCTCCGCGGAGGTCGAGGTGATCTGGACGATATGGTTGGAGACGTCGAGGGTTCCGCGCGCGGCGTCCTGGGCGCTGCGCGTGATCTCCTGCGTGGCGTTGCGCTGCTGGGCTGTGTCGACCTCGATGCCGGACATGACGGACGAGATCTCCGACAGCGTCCTGGAAATGCCGTCGATCGCGCCGCGCGTCTGTGCGGTGATGCCTTGAATGCTGGCGACATGGGAGGTGATCTCCTCGGTCGCCTTGCTGGTCTGATGCGCCAGATTCTTCACCTCGGAGGCGACCACGGCAAACCCCTTGCCGGCCTCCCCTGCCCGTGCCGCCTCGATGGTGGCGTTCAGCGCCAGGAGATTGGTCTGCGAAGCGATCGCCTGCACGAGCTGCACGACCTCGCCGATCTTGTCTGCTGCGTCCGACAGCGTGTGGATGGTGTCACGACTCTTCTCCGCCTGCTCCGCCGCGCCCTCGGCGCGCTGGGTCGCGTCCGTGACGCGGCGGCTGATGGTGCCGATCGAATTCGTCATCTCCCCGGCAGAACCTGCGACGGTCTGCACGCTGGCGCTGGCTTGGCTCGCGGCGCTCGCGACCGCATTGGCCTTGGTGCTGGTGTCGTTGGCCGTCCGCGACAGCGTCTCGGCGTTGCTCTTCAGATGCACGGCCGATGACGCCACGCTGTCGACGACGCTGGCGACGAGATCGTTGAAGCGCTTGATCCGGTCGTCCAGGAATTTCGACCGCTCGGCTTGGTGCTGCGCTTGACGCAGCTGCCGTTCGGTGAGGTGGCGCCGCTCGAGGCCGTTGGTCTTGAACACCTCCAGCGCACCGGCGAGCAGGCCGATCTCGTTGGTGCGGCCGAGGCCCGGCACGGGCGTCTCGAATTTCTGGTCGGCGACCTCGCGCATGGCATGCACGATCGCCGCCAGGGGACTGAGGATGCCGTTGCGGACGGCGAACCAGGTGGTGAGGCAGATCGCGACGGCGACGATGGCAATCACGCCGCAGGCGATCAGGAAGAAGGAGAACGCGGCTTGCGCCTGCTGATAGATCTGCATGGCATGATCGCGCGCGGGGCCGCTCAGCGCGGCGAAGTCCGAGGACAGGCTGGTGATCTCGTTGTTGAGATAGAGCACCGCAATGAATCCAGTGCCGCCGCCGATGCCCAGCAGGAACAATAATGCAGCGACCACGGCGCCGACCAGGAAGCGGATCGTCAGATTGCTGTTCGCGAACATCGGGGACTCAGAGTCTGGAATCGAATTTCGCGACAAGGTTCCAGACAAAGGTCAATATAGCATGAAGCACGCGCTAGCGGCCCGCGGCCTACGTAACGTTACGTAACCAGGACGACTTCACCTCGCTAGGAAGATTTGGCTTCGTCCGACATCAACGCAGCAAGCTGCGCCTTCTCGTCGGGCGAGAGCGGCGGTGCTGGTACATCTGCACCGCTTCGCGCGCGACGCCGGATTTGCAGCCACAGCGCCAGGCCGCCCCCGATCAGCAGCAGCGGCCCGAGCAGCCACAGCAGCAGGTTCTGACGCTCGAAGCGTGGTTTCAGCAGCACGAACTCGCCGTAGCGCGCGACCAGAAAGTCGAGCACCTGCGAGTTGCTGTCGCCTGCGCCGATGCGCTCGCGCACCAAGAGCCGCAGATCGCGCGCCAGCGGCGCATCGGAATCGTCGATCGACTGGTTCTGGCAAACCATGCAGCGCAGCTCGCGCGACAGCTCGCGTGCACGGGCTTCCTTGGCGGGGTCCGACATGATCTCGTCGGGCTGCACCGCGTGCGCCGCAGGCAAAGCCAGCAGCATCAGCAGGGCGAACGCGGCCATCATCCGGCGCATCGGATCACTCCGCCGGCTGAAGGCGCTGCT
>NZ_JALBGZ010000474.1:0-5114 GCF_023006515.1 Bradyrhizobium sp. PRIMUS42 | reverse complement strand
TGGCCCCCGGCGTCAATCTCGGCTTCTCCGTCGACCAGAGCCACACCGACGTCGACGTGCCGTTGGCGCTGCAGTCGGCGACGCTCGACCTGACTCAGATCGGCTTCAACGGCTCGGTCGACAAGGGCCCGTGGACCTGGGCCTTCGCGGTGGTGCACGGTTTCGGCAAGGTCCGTTCCAGCCGCGACACCGGCCTTGGCTTTGCGAGCGCGAGCTATCGCGCCGCGGTCGACGGCGCGCTGACCGAGATCAGCTATTACTGGACCAAGGACCAGATGCGCATCGTGCCCAAGGGCGCGCTGGAATATGTGCGCGCCACCAGCGCGGCGTTCCAGGAGGCCGGCGGCCTCGACCCGCTCAACGTCGGCTCGACCGCGCTCTCACGCGCGCGCATCATGATCGGGGCCGAGATCGGCCGCTACTTCGTCATCGACCAGAAGATCCTGGATCTGTCCGCCTACGGCAAGTTCGTCGACAATTTCCACCAGGACCTTGGCTCGATCCAGGTCAGCCTGGGACCTCAGAGCATCGTCGTTCCCGGCATCGGCGAGAGCCGCTACGGCGCGGACGCCGGCGCCTCGGCTTCGCTGAGCCTGACCAGCGTGGCGCGGCTCTACGTCAATTACGACGGCAAGTTCCGCAACGAGCTGACGTCCCACCAGGGCACGGTCGGCTTCGAGTACCGGTGGTGAGCTGAAGCTTACGCCGGCGTCGCCGCGACATATCCCGTCAATCCAAACCCCTCGCGCGCGGCGGTCATCATCGGCACCAGCGCGTTCGGATGGATGAACTCGTCGCGGAAGCAGGGATAGGACTTGGGATCGAAGATCTTCTTCAGCCAATCGACCACGATCTTGTGGCGCTCGGAGGTTCGGAATTCCTTGTGATAGGTGAGCCAGAGATCGGCATGGTGGCTGACGCCGAGATCGACGGCAACGAGAGGCGCGCCGAGCGCGATCGAGACCGTCGGCAGGAAGCCGATGCCGGCACCGCGCTCGACGGCATAGAGCACGCCGACTGAGGAATTGGTCTTGATTCCGACGATGCCCTCGAGCGACTTCAGCCCGAGCACGCGGGCGTAGGCGCCGTCGTCGACCTGCGGCGCGCTCTGCTTGACGATGCGGTGATTGTTCAGCTCGGCCAAGGTCGCCGGCACACCGTAGAGGTTTTCGTACTCCTTGGAGACGAAGGGATAGATGTGCAGGCGCCCGAGCTTGGCGACGATCAGGTCGGGATTGGTCGGCGACTCGAGCTGGATTGCGATGTCCGATTCAAGCCGCGCGACGTCAGCTTGCTCCATCGCGCAGCGTAAGTCGACGGTGATCCTGCGGTAGGTCTTCTGGAAGTCGATCAGTCGCGGCAGGATCCAGAAATTGCCCGGGCCTTCCGTAACCGCGACGCGCACGGTCCCCGAGGTGTCGTTCGACGATCGCGAGGCGCGTCGGAAGACGTTGAAGGCGTGACGCTCCATATGCGTGACGTCGGCGATCATCGCGGTGCCTTCGTCGCTGAGCGTGAGTCCGCTCTGGTCGCGCAGGAACAGCTTGCAGCCGATGCTCTCTTCGAGCCGGTCGATCCGGCGCATCAGCGTGGTGGAGGTGAGCCCGAGCTCCTCGGCGGCATTGCGAAAACTTTTATATTTTGCGCAAGCTAAAAACAATTTCAAATCGTCCCAGGACGCGCCCAGGGCTTCTTCACGGTGCTGCATCATCGCAGCACCCCGGTGCAATAACTGCTGCATACTCCTGATCTCCAGCCGCTAAGCTCATTGGCATAGCGGGGCACGAAAGCCTCGAACGATAGAGGCGTGATATGGGTATGGAAAGGGGTTCGTTTGCCGCAAGGCATGAATTCGATGCCTTGCCGCTCAGCCCGGATGTCGATGTCCGCTGCGCGCAATTTTCCGAAATTGCCGCGCTTGCGCAGATGGCGCACCGGCTGGTGCCGGGCGTGCGGATCGGGACAGCCGACCTTGCACGATACTTCACGTTCGATCCCCAGAGCATCCTGACGTTCAGCCGGAAGGGCCGTCTCGTCGGCGGCATGGCCTTCCTGTTTCTCAATGACCGCGGGCACGATGCTCTTCTGCTCGACGAGATCTGCCTTACTGCGCCCGAGACGCACTATCTCGCTTCCGCGAAGGAAGACGTCGCCGCCATCTACATCTGGGCGATCGCGGCGACGGGGCGCGGTATCGCCGGTCTCGGCAAGGCTGCGGCGCATCTGCGACAGCTAAGGTTTCGCAACGCCGATTGCTATGCGCAGCCGTCAACGGTGGCCGGACGCGACATCATGAAGGCGACCGGCTTTGCGCCGGTCCCGAGCTTTCAGCCCGATCTCTGGTGCTACGAGCGGCCCTGGCATCGGCAGCCGATGCGCATGCCGGGCGCGATCATCCAAGCAAGGAGTTTTGCAGATGCATGGTACTAGGATTCCTGTCGCCAAGCCCTGTTCCCGCGCCATCACCATCCGCCTCGCGCGCGATCCCAGCGATCTCATGCTGGTCACAGCCATCCGCTCCGCGGTCTATCTCGCCGAGCAGGATTGTCCATTCGAGGAGGAGTTCGACGGTAATGACATGGTCGCCGCGCACTTCATCGGCTTCGTCGGCAACGAGCCTGCGGGCTGTCTGCGTGTGCGCTTCTTCGGCGATTTCGCGAAGGTGGAGCGGCTCGCGGTGCGTCACCAATACCGGCGCTCGCGCGTCTCGTTCAAGCTGGTGCAGGCCAGCGTCGACTACGTGAAGCGCAAGGGGTTTCGCAAGATCTACGGTCAGGCGCAGGACAGGCTGGTCGATTTCTGGGCCCATTTCGGCGCCAAGCCGCTCGGCCACAATCGCAAGATCACCTTCTCGGATTTTTCCTACACGGAAATGCTGCTGGAGATCGAGCCGGGCCCGGACGCCATCACGCTCGACAGCGATCCCTATGTGATCATCCGTCCCGAGGGCGATTGGGACCGGCCGGGCGTGCTCGACGCCTCGGCGGGGCGGGCGGTGTCCTCACCACTGCGGGACCTCGCGCTCGCCGACCGCTGAAATTGGTGCAGCTCTGCGCAATACGATGCTGGCTTCTATCCACGATGATCCGCCGATCCTGGTCTGCGCGGATCTTCAGGTCGAATACCTGACCCCCGGGCGCCGCCACGTTATTCTCGACGGCGACGCCACCACGGCGCGTTGCCTGGAACTGCTGACGCTGTGGCGCGGCAATCTGTGGCCGGTGATGCATCTGAAACGCATCGCGCAGGCCGCCTGGTTCAATCCGGCATCCAGGCTGACCGATTGGATCGCGCACACCAAGCCGCGGCCGGGAGAGATGACATTCGAGCACCCGCTGCCGTCCGCCTACAGCTCGTCGCGGTTTGTGGACTATATGTCTAATATCCGCGCCATGCGCTGCATTCTGATCGGTTTTTCCCTGGACGAGACCATTCTGGCCACTGCCGTGGACGGGTTTCACCGCAGCCATCGCTATCACGTGGTCACAGATGCCGTGGCTTGTCGGACGCCAGGTATGGGCGATGCCGCCGCCTACAAGCATGCGGTAGTGAATGTCATCGGGAACTTTGCTACAGTCCAGTCCAGCGCCGAACTGATCAGAACCAGCGGCGCCGTCGCGCTGTAGGCGGCCGCGACCGGCGGACGGGGTGAGAGATTGTCACGGGGAGACGAGCTCAAGGAGCTGGCGAGCGATCTGTCGCATGCCGCCGAGACGGCGCGCAGGCTGGGTCTGCCGACGACGGCCTATCTGCTCTCGATGGCGCTGGTGGAGGTGAGGGAAGCCGCTGCCGGTGCCGATGGCGGGCATGACGACGACGCTGCGTGAGAGCTGCCCAAATCCCGACATGCGGCTTTGTGCAACGCTGCTGAGCGCTTGCTGCCGACGAATTGGCGTTGCAAGCTTCGCGCTGTCGCAATAGCCAAGGTACTTGATCATCGAGTGATGACGCTGGCTCTGCCTGCGACGTCACGCTTTCAAGGATCTTCGCAAATGTCCATGCTGCCCAATTCGCAAGAGGCCCGGGATGTGGCCTATCAGCTCCATCCCTACACCAACGCGCGCACGCATCAGCAGGCCGGTCCGCTGGTGATCGAGCGCGGTGATGGTCCTTATGTCTTCGATGCGTCGGGCAAGCGCTATTTCGAGGCGATGGCCGGCCTGTGGAGCGTCGGGCTCGGCTTCAACGAGAAGCGGCTGGTCGAGGCCGCGCACAAGCAGATGCTGGCGCTGCCGTTCTATCACACGTTTTCCGCCAAATCGCACGGGCCCTCGATCGACCTTGCCGAGAAGCTGGTGGCGCTCGCGCCTGTGCCAATGAGCAAGGTGTTCTTCACCAATTCCGGCTCGGAAGCCAACGACACCGTGTTGAAGCTGATCGCCTATCGCTCCAACGCGCTCGGTCAGCCACAGCGCAAGAAGGTGATCAGCCGGATGCGCGCCTATCATGGCGTCACCATTGCCTCGGCCAGTCTCACGGGCCTGCCGAACAACCATCGCTCGTTCGACCTGCCGCTGCCGAACATCCTGCACACGGGCTCGCCGCATTTCTACAAGGACGGCGCCCCCGGCGAGAGCGAGGAGGCGTTCGCGACGCGCCGGGCGGAGGAGCTCGACGCCCTGATCCAGAAGGAAGGGCCCGATACGATCGCGGCGTTCTTCGGCGAGCCGGTGATGGGCGCGGGCGGCGTCATCGTGCCGCCGGCGACCTATTGGGACAAGATCCAGAAGGTCCTGAACAAGTACGACATCCTCTTGGTCGCCGACGAGGTGATCTGCGGCTTCGGCCGCACCGGCAAGATGTTCGGCTGCGAGACCTACGGTATCAAGCCCGACGTGCTCGTGGTCTCCAAGCAGATTACCTCGAGCTATTTTCCATTCTCGGCGATCATCATGAACGACCGCATGTTCGAGCCGATCGCTGACGAGAGCAACAAGATCGGCGTGCTCGGCCACGGCTTCACCGCGGGCGGCCATCCGGTCGGCTCGGCGATTGCGCTGGAAAACCTCAAGATCATCGAGGAGCGCGGTCTGGTCGCGCATGCCGCCGAGCTCGGCGGCTACATGCAGGGCCGCTTGCGCGAGCTCACCAGCCATCCGCTGGTCGGCGAGGTC
>NZ_JALBGZ010000473.1:0-5118 GCF_023006515.1 Bradyrhizobium sp. PRIMUS42 | reverse complement strand
CGTGGACTCGCGCGGGATGCCGGCCTATCGCCTCGCGCTGCAGACCCGCGAGCAGCACATCCGCCGCGAGAAGGCGACCTCCAACATCTGCACCGCGCAGGTGCTGCTCGCCGTGATCGCCTCGATGTATGCGGTCTATCACGGCCCCGAAGGCCTCGCGCAGATCGCGCGCAACGTCCATCGCCGCACCGCCGTGCTCGCGGCTGGCCTGCGCAAGCTCGGCTTTGTGCCGCAGTCCGACAGTTTCTTCGACACGCTCAGCGTCGATGCCGGCGCCAAGCGCGCCGAGATCGTCGCCCGCGCAGCGGCCGAGAAGATCAATCTCGGTATCAGCGAGACCAGCTTGCGCATCGCACTAGACGAGACCACGACACCCGCGACGGTGGAAGCGGTCTGGCGCGCCTTCGGCGGCAAGCTTGCCTATGCCGAGATCGACGCCGAGACGCGCGAGGCGCTGCCGGACGGCTTGAAGCGCGCGACCTCCTTCCTCACCCATCCCGTGTTCCACGCGCATCGCTCCGAGACCGAGATGCTGCGCTACATGCGCAAGCTCTCAGACCGCGACCTCGCGCTCGACCGCGCGATGATTCCGCTCGGCTCCTGCACCATGAAGCTGAACGCGACCACTGAGATGATGCCGCTGACCTGGCCGGAGTTCGGCTCGTTGCATCCGTTCGTTCCGCGCGAGCAGGCCACGGGCTACCACGCGCTGTTCGCGCGGCTGGAAAAATGGCTGTGCGACATCACCGGCTATGACGCGATCTCGCTGCAGCCGAACTCGGGCGCGCAGGGCGAATATGCCGGGCTTTTGGCTATCCGCGGCTACCATGCCTCGCGCGGAGAGACGCACCGCAAGATCTGCCTGATCCCCTCCTCCGCCCACGGCACCAATCCGGCCTCGGCCGCGATGGTCGGCATGGAGGTGGTGGTGGTCGCCTGCGAGAAGAACGGCGACGTCGACGTCAATGATCTCCGCGCCAAGGCCGAGAAGCACTCGAACGATCTCGCCGCGGTCATGATCACCTACCCCTCGACCCACGGCGTGTTCGAGGAGCACATCCGCGAGATCTGCGACATCGTGCACGGCCATGGCGGCCAGGTTTATCTCGACGGCGCCAACCTCAACGCGCAGGTCGGCCTGAGCCGGCCCGGCGATTACGGCGCCGATGTCAGCCATCTCAACCTGCACAAGACCTTCTGCATCCCGCATGGCGGCGGCGGCCCCGGCATGGGTCCGATCGGCGTGAAGGCCCATCTCGCCCCGTTCCTGCCTGGACATCCCGCGGCGAAGGCGGATGCCCCGGTCGGCCCGGTCTCGGCTGCGCCGTTCGGCTCGGCCTCGATCCTCACCATCTCCTACATCTACATCCTGATGATGGGCGGCGACGGATTGAAGCGGGCGACCGAGATCGCGATTCTCAACGCCAATTACATCGCTGCGCGCCTCGATCCGCACTTCCCGGTGCTCTACAAGAACGCCAAGGGTCGCGTCGCGCACGAATGCATCGTCGATCCGCGTCCGCTGAAGACGACCTCAGGCGTCACCGTCGACGACATCGCAAAACGCCTGATCGATTACGGCTTCCATGCGCCGACCATGAGCTTCCCGGTGCCGGGCACGCTGATGATCGAGCCGACCGAGTCGGAATCGAAGGCCGAACTGGACCGCTTCTGCGACGCCATGATTGCGATCCGGAAAGAAATCGCCGAGGTCGAGGCCGGCCGCTTCAAGATCGAGGCCTCGCCGCTTCGCCATGCCCCGCACACCGTGCACGACATCGCGGACGACGATTGGAAGCGCGCCTACACCCGCGCCGAAGGCTGCTTCCCCGCGGGAAGCTCGCGCACCGACAAATATTGGAGCCCTGTCGGGCGCGTCGACAACGTCTATGGCGACCGCAATCTGGTGTGCTCCTGCCCGCCGGTGAGCGATTACGCGGAAGCCGCGGAGTAAGACGCGACAAGGGTTTCGTAGGGTGGGCAAAGCGGAGCGTGCCCACCACCTTTCGCTGCGTTGAAATATGGTGGGCACGGCGCTTACGCGCCTTTGCCCACCCTACACTCCTTGCTCAAGGCGCAACCAACACTCGCCTTTGCCCATCCCACCGCCAGAGCCGTTCATTGGTCAGAAGCGTGCCGCCCCACCAGCGCCGAATCGGGTTGTGGCGGCGAAAGTCCTCCCGGCCCTCCAGAACCGCTTTGCCGAATTCGGTCAGCGACAGTCGGCTCCGGCGATAAGCGGCGTTGCGACCGCGCGCATCGTGCGGGGCGAGAGTGGCGAGCTTTGGGTCGAGACCGGTGATCGCCGGCATCGGGCCGGACCCAAGCCCTTCGAGCAATGGGCCAAGCTCCCACTGGTCGAACACGTGCGTGTCGAGCAGTCCGCCCGGCTGAAACAGCTCCTTCGTGCGGTTGTGGCCCCTCGCAATCAGGTCGAGAAGCCCCGATTCCGTCGCGCCCAGCCCATTGATGGTTGATGGCAGTTCTGCCAGCAATTGCTCCATCGCCGGCGTCAGGAAAGGCAGCCTGGGAAGTTCACGGCCCAGCAATCCGAAACAGAGCTCCGGTGTAGGTGCCCGGTAAGCTTCCCAGGCCAGACGGCCGGCCTCGAAGTCAGGCTCCGCCACGTCGAACGCCCGCACGGCACGGTCGCGCAGTCTCGCACCGTCCGATTCGAGCAGATCGAAATCGACGAGGCTCAATTTCAGGCGCTCGGCCATGTAGGATTGAGAGCGCAGGTAATCGAGACTCCAGACCAGCTGCAATTGATCGTTCGGACGGGGATCAAACCACAGCTCGATGAGATCGAAGCCGTAGGCCTGGCAGAACCAATCCAGCGCGAGCTGCTTGTGCGCGAGGCCGGTCTCGGGAGACCGCGGAACAAGATCGGACCACTGCGCCTCGGGATCGTCTCTGTAAGAGCGACCAGTAAAGTATCTTTCGAGGTGGTGCGACGTTGGCAGCGGTCCCCAGACGAAGCGAAAGATCACGGGCACGACCATGTCGGCGCGACCGGTATGGGTGAGACCGGCTCCGGACGAACTGGTCAGGATCAGACGCTTCATCTCACCACCTGATCAACGCAACGCAAGACGAAACGGGCACTGACGACGTCGGCAACTCAACGTCTTCAGCGCCCGCTCCTCGCGAAAAACTTTCGCGTTAAGTCTTACTCCTCCGCAGGTTCCTCGCCGTCGGCGTCACGCTCCGGCGTGCCGGCCAGGATCTGCTCGGCGATCAGGCCCGAGTTCTGGCGGATCGAGGTCTCGATCTTGGCGGTGATGTCGGGGTTGGCCTTCAAAAACGCTTTCGAATTCTCGCGGCCCTGGCCGAGGCGCTGGCTGTCATAGGAGAACCAGGCGCCGGATTTCTCGACGATGCCGGCCTTGACGCCGAGATCGAGGATCTCGCCCATCTTGGACACGCCCTCGCCGTACATGATGTCGAACTCGACCTGCTTGAAGGGCGGCGCCAGCTTGTTCTTCACCACCTTGACACGCGTGGTGTTGCCGACCACCTCGTCGCGCTCCTTGATCGCGCCGATGCGGCGGATGTCGAGGCGGACGGAGGCGTAGAATTTCAGCGCGTTGCCGCCGGTGGTGGTCTCGGGCGAGCCGTACATCACACCGATCTTCATGCGGATCTGGTTGATGAAGATCACCATGGTGTTGGACTTGTTGATCGAGGCCGTCAGCTTGCGCAGCGCCTGGCTCATCAACCGCGCTTGAAGTCCCGGCAGCGCATCGCCCATCTCGCCCTCGAGCTCGGCCTTCGGCACCAGCGCCGCAACCGAATCGATCACCAACACGTCGACGGCGCCCGAGCGCACCAGCGTGTCGCAGATTTCCAACGCCTGCTCGCCGGTGTCGGGCTGCGAGATCAGGAGCTCGTCGATGTTGACGCCGAGCTTCCTCGCATAGACCGGGTCGAGCGCATGCTCAGCGTCGATGAAGGCGCAGATGCCGCCCTTCTTCTGCGCTTCCGCAACCGTATGCAGCGCCAGCGTCGTCTTGCCCGAGGATTCCGGGCCGTAGATCTCGACGA
Organism: Bradyrhizobium sp. PRIMUS42; assembly: GCF_023006515.1. Taxonomy (NCBI): domain Bacteria; kingdom Pseudomonadati; phylum Pseudomonadota; class Alphaproteobacteria; order Hyphomicrobiales; family Nitrobacteraceae; genus Bradyrhizobium; species Bradyrhizobium sp. PRIMUS42. The sequence continues at coordinate 1,074 of NZ_JALBGZ010000473.1, read as the reverse complement.
TGCGCCCCTTGGGAAGACCGCCGATGCCGAGCGCGATATCGAGGCCGAGCGAGCCGGAGGACACCGCCTCGATGTCCATGGAGCGGTCGTTCTTGCCGAGCTTCATCACCGAGCCCTTGCCGAACTGGCGCTCGATCTGAGAGAGCGCGGCGGCCAGAGCTTTACTCTTGTCCATGGAAGATCCTTCGACGATACGCAGGGCAGTGGCGGACATTGGGTCGTGCTCCTTATGGCGAGGATTCGCGTGAGGGACAAACGGTTGCGAGGCGGCTCGGCGACAAAAGCAATGTACCCCATTTGTTCCAGGTTCGCAATATGTTCTTTGCGGGTTTGGGCGTTTTGGGCGGGCTGTGCGCACAATTGAACAGACCCCGTTCCGTTTATGGATCCTAATCTCATCATCACCGCACGGACCGCGGCTGCTATCGGTGACGAGAACGCCGACTGCGCTCCCGCCTTCCTCACACGGACAGGGGCGTGCCATGTTCAAGCGACGACGTTTCAAACAACAACTGACCCTTCAAGACCGGCTCTCCGCATGGGTGAAGCAGGTCAAGGAGGACGCCTCCAGGCTTCCGCCCGGCCCTGAAAGGGACGCCCTGCTCAAGAAGGCCCGCCAGGCCGAGCTGGCCAATCATCTGCACGACTGGGTCAAATCCCCCGGCCTGCAACCGCCGAAATAGCAGAGCAGCCGCGACGTCCTTGCCCGACTAAAGCTGACGCCCGTCAAAGACGCGGCCGCGCGTCGCCGTCACAATTCCGCAATCGTACGGCACCGAACCTTTTCGCGATCTCCGGCCTTCTTCAGGATGAGACCGCAACTCTGGGGACCTCAGTCATGACCGAAGACAAACACCGCGAAACGATCCGGCGCAATCCGCTGCTCGAGGCGGCGCATGAGGAGATGATCAAGTTCGAGCGCAAGGAAAACGAGTTCCGCAGGAGGGACCGCGAAGAGCGCGCCAGCGAGCTCCATCTTCCCCTGAACAACATCAAAATCCACTAAAGGCCCGCCAGGCCGGCTTCGATCGATGACGCCGGGCGGGCGGTCCGGCGGACGGCGCCCCCGCCGAC
>NZ_JALBGZ010000472.1:0-5125 GCF_023006515.1 Bradyrhizobium sp. PRIMUS42 | reverse complement strand
ACCGATCCGATCGAACGGCGACCCAGCTCGGGCGGCCACCCGGGCTGGGCCATTCCTCACGGAACGGCTCAATATAATCGATCGCCCTAATACAAGGGTGGGCAAAGGCGCGAAGCGCCGTGCCCACCAATCTGCATTTTGTCGGAAAGGTTCGGTCGGCACGGCGCAAGGGCGCCTTTGCCCACCCTACGAGATCGGAAGCGGCTACTCCGCCGCCATGCCGGCGCGGATTTCGGCGCGCAGCTCGTCGATCAGCTTGAGACCCCTCTTGGTCTCGATGTGCCAGAACGTCCAGCCGTTGCAGGCCTGCGCGCCTTGCGCCACCGCGCCCATGCGGTGGATCGAGCCGACCTTGTCGCCGAACATGATGGCGCCGTCGGCGCGAACCAATGCGCCGAGCTTCTTCTTGGCGTCGAACAGCTTCGTGCCGGGCATGATCATGCCGCGTTCGATCAGTTCGGAGAACGCGACCCGCGGCGCTTCGCGCGCGGTCATGAACGGGGCAAGGCTCGCCTCCGGCAGCGGCTCGACCGCGGCGATGCGCGCTTCGGCGGCCTTGGCGTAGGTCTTATCGCGCTCGAAGCCGATATAGGAGCGGCCGAGGCGCTTTGCGACCGCACCGGTGGTGCCGGTGCCGTTGAAAGGATCGATCACGAGATCGCCGGGTTTCGACGACGACAGCAGCACGCGCGCGAGCAGGCCTTCCGGCTTCTGCGTCGGATGCACTTTCTTGCCGTCGGCGCCCTTGAGGCGCTCCTCGCCGGTGCAGAGCGGGATCAGCCAGTCGGAACGCGCCTGCACGTCCTCGTTGGCGGCCTTGAGCGCCTCGTAATTGAACGTGTAGCCCTTGGCCTTTTCGTCGCGCGCGGCCCAGATCATGGTCTCGTGCGCGTTGGTGAAGCGGCGGCCGCGGAAATTCGGCATCGGGTTCGACTTGCGCCAGACGATGTCGTTCAGGAGCCAGAAGCCGAGGTCCTGCATGATCGCGCCGACGCGGAAGATGTTGTGGTAGGAGCCGATCACCCAGATCGTCGCCGACGGCTTCATCGCGCGGCGGGCCGCCAGCAGCCAGGCGCGGGTGAAATCGTCATAGGCGGAGAACGAATCGAACTTGTCCCAGTCGTCATCGACGGCGTCGACATGGGATTCGTCGGGGCGCTTGAGATCGCCCTTGAGCTGGAGATTGTAGGGCGGATCGGCGAACACAAGGTCGACCGAACCGGCCTGAAGCTTCGACATCTCGGCGACGCAATCGCCGAGAATGATGCGATGCGAAGGAGACTCGAAATTTGTGCGGGGCGCCCTTGCAGACGCCCCGCGACGCGACTCTACCATGACTCAAGAACTCTGACTCAGGCGACGCTGTCGGCGACGCGGGACCAAACAACCGACTGACCGTTACAATGAAGCGGCAAAGTAAAAATCGACTTAACCCGCCGCTTTCGTGAGCAGGCCGCGCATCACTCCTCGCGTGCGATTCATCATGCGCATTCGTCGTGTTTTGCAGTGTATTTCGCGTTTCGTCGCATTGCGGGAGCGATCATGGCCCCAAAAAGGCGTCGAATTTCTCTCGGAAAAAATTGCTCGACCCTCGGAAAAAATTGCTGGCATCGGCATGTTGCCGCACTAGGCAATTTTTGCCGGCCACGATATTGATAAAGGCAACGGAAATTTTACCTGTGTGGCGCGTTGAGCTTTCGCGCTTCTGCGCCGAATGACGCCAATCGAGGACTGAGGAAAACCCGCCATGCGCTACGATGATTTCCGCCGCAGCGACGACATCGAGGATCGTCGCGATGATGGTGGCGGTGGCGGTGGCGGTGGAGGAGGTGGGTTCGGGCTGCCGATGGGCGGCGGCGGGCTCGGCATCGGCACCATCATCGTGCTTGGCCTGGTCGGCTACGCCTTCGGCATCGATCCGCGCATCCTGATCGGCGGCGCCGAGATCCTCACCGGCGGCGGCCAGGCGCCGAGCTACCAGACCGATCGTCAGTCCACCTCCGCCAAGCGCGGCGCGCCGACCGACGAGATGGGCAGCATGATCTCCGGCATCCTCGGCGAGATCGACGATCGCTGGAGCGAAATCTTCCAGGCCTCGGGCCAGTCCTACACCGGTCCGAAGGTCGTGCTGTTCCGCAACGTCACCAATGGCGGCCGCTGCGGCCGGGCGGAGTCGGCGATGGGCCCGTTCTATTGTCCGCCGGATCGCACCATCTTCCTCGATACCTCGTTCTTCCGCGAGGTCGAGACGCGCTTCCGCGGCTGCTCCGGCAAGTCGGCGTGCAATTTCACCACCGCCTACATCATCGCGCACGAGGCCGGCCATCACATCCAGAACCTGCTCGGCATCATTCCGCGCGTGACGCGGCTGCAGCAGCAGGCCGGCAGCAAGGCGGAGGCCAATGCGCTCCAGGTGAAGGTCGAATTGCAGGCCGACTGCCTGTCCGGGGTCTGGGTCAATCGGGAGGCGAAAAAGCGGCCGAACTTCCTGGAAGCCGGCGACATCGACGCCGCGCTGACCACGGCGAGCGCGATCGGCGACGACACGCTGCAGCGCCAGGCCACCGGACGCGTCGTGCCGGATTCCTTCACCCATGGTTCGGCCGCGCAACGCAAGCAGTGGTTCATGACCGGCTATCAGCAGGGCACGGTCCAGGCCTGCAATACGTTCGGGGGCGGGACGTAGTAGCCTGTCGCTCCGGGACGCGCGTAGCGTGAACTATGATGCGCAATTGCGCATGTGGGAATCCGGGAGTAGTGGCGTCATCCTGAGGTGCGCGCCCCTTGCGCGCCTCGAAGGATGGCGCAGCCCGCGGCTCATCCTTCGAGGCTTGCGGTGCGCTTGCACCGCAAGGCGCGCACCTCAGGATGACGGCGGTGGGTGTTGAGAGAAGGTGCAGCGCTATGGCTTCCATCGATGAAACGAAACAGTTTGTTCCGCTCAACATCGCGGTGCTCACCGTGTCCGACACGCGTGCGCTGGCCGACGACAAGTCCGGCCAGACGCTCGCCGACCGCCTCCTGGCTGCCGGCCATCATCTCGCAGCGCGCGAGATCGTCACCGACGACGTCGAAGCCATCCGCGCCGTGATCCGCCGCTGGATCGCAGATGGCGGCGTCGACGTCGTCATCACCACCGGCGGCACCGGTTTTACCGGGCGCGACGTCACGCCGGAGGCGATCGAGCCGCTGTTCGAAAAACGCATGGACGGTTTCTCGATCGCGTTCCACATGTTGAGCCACGCCAAGATCGGGACGTCGACGATCCAGAGCCGCGCCACAGCGGGCGTCGCGGGTGCGACCTACATTTTCTGCCTGCCAGGCTCCCCCGGCGCCTGCCGCGACGGCTGGGACGGCATCCTTGCAGCCCAGCTCGACTACCGCACGCGACCCTGCAATTTCGTCGAGATCATGCCACGCCTGGACGAGCATCTGCGAAGGCCGAAGGCGCAAGGCGCGACGGTGTAAGTGCGGATAGCACTCCGGCATCTCTCCACACGATCAGTACCGCAGGGTGGGCAAAGCGGAGCGTGCCCACCACAGTAGCGCTGGATTGGTGGGCACGGCGCTCGCGCGCCTTTGGCCACCCTACGTACCTGACTCGCGGAGACATACCCCTCACCCAAGCGAGCCTGTGTCTGCCAGTTGAGCTGCCCTCTCCCGCAAGGGGCAAGGGCGCATTCATGCGCATCTCGCTTCGTGCAGCTAGAGATCCCGCTCCCACGTCTCGCCAATCAGATCGGCACCGAAGCTGTGGTGCTTCTCTTCCCTCACGAGCTTGAAGCCTGCACTTTGATAGATGCCGCGCGCGGCCACCAGGATGCTCTGCGTCCACAGCGTCATCCTGCTGTAACCCCTCTCCCGCGCGCCCTGGATGCATTGCTCGACCAGCGCGCGGCCGACGCCGAGGCCCCGCGCTTTCTTCTCCACCTGCAGCAGGCGCAGCTTGGCGATCTCGTCCGTGGCCTTGACCAGAAAGATCGAGCCGACCGGCTCGCCACCCACTTCCGCGATCCAGCAGTGCTCGCGCGTGGCGTCGTAGTTCCTGATGAACTGTGCGCAGATCTCGGCGACCAGCGCCTCGTAGCTGATGTCCCAGTTGTAGTCCGCTGCATAGGCGGCGGCCTGGCGGGAGGTGACCCAGCCCATGTCGCCGACACGATGGCTGCGCAGCATGAAAGAAGCGGGCTGGGTTCGACGTTGCTCAAGTACCGCCTCGATGGTCGCCATGGCCTGCGTAAGCCGCGTGGCATCGTCGGCCGAAAGCTGAGCCAGCATGGCGGCGACCTCGTTTTGCGAGCTCAGGTTCAGCTTGGCGTAGGTCTGGCGGCCCTTGGCGGTGAGGCTGAGCTGGTATTGCCTGCGATCCGCGGGCAGGGGCTTTCGCGTGATCAGCCCCTTTTCGTCGAAGTTTTGGACGATGCGGCTGAGATAGCCGGGGTCGAGACCCAGCTCGAGCCCGATCTGTTTTGCCGCCAGGTCGTCGCGATGCGCGAGTTCATAGAGCACCCGGGCCTCGCTCAGCGAAAACGGGGTCTTTCCAAGGTGCTGGTCGAGCACACCGAGCTTGCGGGTATAGAAGCGGTTGAAGGCGCGGACCGCTGCGATGTGATCGCCGGCGACCGGTTCGGCCGCCGGGGTTAATGGCGAAGAGCTGGATGGCATGGGACACCTCGATATTTGCCATTGTCAATTAATTATTTGACCTTGGCAAGTATCTGAGCTTCAGCCCGTCATGACGATCCGGCTGCGCAGCATGGTCCGGGACGAGCGGCCGAGCCGCCGGAGCAGCCGCGCTTCGGGGCGTCGAGCCTGCGGCGGGTAGCCGCCGATCCGGTCGTAGTGGTCTCGCGCGATCAAAAGTCCCTGGTCGCTGAGCGGGCCGATAAGCTTGCGCGCGACGGCGCGGAGGATGTCGCGCAATCCGCTATCCGCGTAAGGCGAGCGCGCATAGCGGAATACCGCAGCACGGTCCCGTCCGCTGGTCGCGACGGCCTGGATGAACTGGGTGGTTTCCTCGATCCAGCCGGTTTCCAGCACGGCGCCCGCGGGCAGGAACATCAGCCACGGCGAGCGTGCCTGGACTGCGCCGGCTGCGAGCGCGGCGCCTTGCGAGGATCCCTCG
>NZ_JALBGZ010000471.1:0-5133 GCF_023006515.1 Bradyrhizobium sp. PRIMUS42 | reverse complement strand
GGTCGCGCGGAACGCGACCGATGGCGCCCAGGGGCAAAACAACACGAGGAGCGCCGGCGAAGCGCGGGCTAGCCTCAACCAGGCGCCGGCCGGCCAGACCGCGACGACCATCGATCGTAGCCAGTTCGACAATCGACCGTCGTTTTCGGTCAGTGACGTCTTGCGGGACAGCCCGGGCATTTCGATCAAGCAGGGCAACGGTCCGCGGGATTTCGGCATCTCGATTCGGGGATCCAACGCCCGGAACGGTTTCGGCATCCGCAACCTCGTGATCTTCGATGACGGTTTCCCGGTGACGCAGCCGGACGGCCTGTCTCGCAGCGACCTGATCGATCCTCATGCCTATAGTGCGATCGACGTGGTCCGCGGCCCTTCGTCGGCGCTCTACGGCAATTATGCGACCGGCGGCGCGCTCAATTTCCGGACGCGGCCGGGCGGTACGATCGATGGCGTCGAATACGGCGTTGACGGCGGCAGTTACGGCTACCTCAACAACTATCTCGCCGCCGGCAAGAAGGTCGGGAATTTCGAGGGCTCGCTGTTTGCGAGCGACACAAGGGGCGACGGCTACATCGGCAACAGCTGGTTCAACACGCAGACCGTCAACTTCCTCGGCACGCTCAAGGCGACGCCGGACGACCGCTTCACGGTCAAGATCATCAACAACGACCTCAGCGCGCGGCTGCCGATCAGGCAATCGCTGAACCAGTTCTATCTCAACCCGTTCCAGCAGGGATGTACGACCGGTGGCACGGCTGCGCCCGGATGCGGCACGGTCAGGCTGTTCAACAACGGCTTCAACGCAACCGCCGGAACCGACACAGAGACGGCGGTGCAGGCCGGGCTCGGCCGCAACGACCGCCGCACCATCGTCGGCGGCCGCTGGGAGCACGATTTCGACAACACCACGACCTGGCGCAACCAGTTCGTGTTCGACGACCGGAACATCAGTCAGCCGACGGGCACCACCAGCTCGATCGGCGACTTCCCCTCGTACAACTATATGAGTGATCTCACCAAGCGCGGAGAGATTCTCGGCCTGGAGTCCACCGCGTTCTTCGGCGCCTTCTACAATACCCTGACGGCGTCGAGCGACACGCGAAACGTGATGCCGGGAGGCAACGCGACGCTCGGCAGGTTGTCGAGCAATCTCTACAGCGAAACGACCAACTATGGTGTTCGTGCCAGGGAAGAGCTCAAGCTTACATCGTCGCTAACGGCCGTTGCAGGCATCGGTTGGGAGACAACCTTGCTCAAGGGCCTCAATACGGCCTATTCGTACGCCGGCCCCGCCGGAATCACCACGACAACGCCGACGACCGCGGACCGGCAGTTTCAAAATACTGCGCCAGAGTTGGCGCTGCTCTACAAGCTCAACAGTGAATGGCTGTTCCGGGGACGCGTGGCCACGGGGTATGGCACTCCGCAGGTCTCGAATCTCTTCATCGCTCAGACAGGATTATCGGGCAACAATACCCAACTCCAGGCCCAGAAGAATCTTGGCTACGATCTCGGTTTCGATTGGACGCCGAACAGTGCGCTCAAGCTCAGCGCGACTGGTTTTTACGAGTTTTTCCGCAACGAGATCGTCAACCAGGCGACGCCCGTCGCTGGCGTAAACTATTCGTTCAACGCGCCGCGATCGGAGCACCGCGGCATCGAGCTTGCCGCCGACTGGAAGTTCTATTCGGGCTGGCGGTTCTTGGCGGCGTACACCTATCTCGACGAGGTCTACACCGAATATGTCGAGAACATCACCAATGGCGCCGTCTTCAGCTTCAACCGTGCGGGTAACAAGATTCCCGGTATCTCGCCCAATGAGCTGACAGCCCGCATTGGCTACGACGAGTTCGCCGGACCGCTGGCTGGCCTCGGAGGCTTCGTCGAAGTCCAGTGGAAGGACTCCTTCTACATGGACAATGCGAATCTGCTGAAGGCGCCGGGCTATGAGCTGGTCAATGTGAACGTCCACTACAAGACCGATCTGGTGTCCGACACTTTCAGGTCACTCAACCTGTTTTTCGAAGTCAGGAACGTGTTCGATCGCACCTATGTTGCGTCGGCAAACAACATCGCAAATACCGTGTCGGCGGCCGGACTTCAAGTTCCCGGGAGCACGCTCGCAAACACGACGGGATCGATCTATGCGGGCTCGCCGCGCCTGTTCGTTGCGGGTATGAAGGTGGCGTTCAAATGATCCGGGCTCTTGAAGGGAGTAGGGCCATGATCCGAACCGGCTTGCTCGGGATAGTCGCCTGCGCGTTCCTGCACAGTGCGGCACAGGGACAGATGCACGGCAAGCACGCGTCCGAAGCGGCCTGTGAGGAGCCGACGCTGCGCTGTGCGACCAAGGCGACGCCGGCCTTCGGCCCGGACGGAACGTTGTGGCTGGTCTGGATGGCGGGGGGGCAGGTCTCGGTCGCACGTTCGCAGGATGAGGGCCGCAGTTTTTCGGTGCCCACCCAGGTCACGACGACGCGGCTGAACCTTGATTGGGGGCCGGATGCGCGGCCGAAGATCGTCATCGACCGCAAGGGCGGCATCGCGCTCGCGTTCTCGGCCTTCAGGGACGAGGCCTTCAACGGAGAGGTGCTGTACACGCGCTCGGCCGACGGGGGGAAGAGCTTCGCGGAGTTGAAGCCCATCACTGCAAACAACGAGAGCCAGCGGTTCGAGGCGCTGGCGCTTGATCAGGATGGAACGGTCTTTGCGGCCTGGATCGACAAGCGCAATCGTGTCCCTGCCCAGGAGGCAGGACGCAAGTACGAGGGAGCGGGACTGTTCTTTGCCACCTCGCGCGATGGCGGCGCCACCTACGCGGAAGCCGCTCTTGCGCGTGAGGGCACCTGCGAGTGCTGCCGATTAGGGGTGACGTTTGCGGCGCCCGGGCGGCCGGCGGTGATCTTCAGAAACATCTTCGACGGCGGCGTGCGCGATCACGCCGTCATGACGTTTACCGACCTGTCGACACCGGGCGAAATCCGTCGGGTCAGCGACGACGACTGGCAGATCAACGCCTGCCCGCACCACGGACCGAGCCTTACCGTTGCGCCGAACGGAACCTATCACGTCGCCTGGTACACGAACGGGAAGGCGCGGAAGGGATTGTTCTACGCCCACTCCCGCGACGAAGGACGGACCTTCTCTGCGCCGATGGCGTTGGGGCACCCAGGCCGCAACCCGACGCGCCCCTACGTGCTCGCGGGCGCGAAAGGAACGGTGATCGCCTGGAAGGAGTTCGATGGCGAGAAGACCTCGGTCCACATCGCGACCTCCCGCGATGATGGCGAGACCTGGTCGCCGCCGAAGGCGATATCGAGCACGACCGACACCTCCGACCATCCCTTGCTCGTTTCCAACGGTGGGCAGATCTACCTGTCATGGATGACGAAGGCGGATGGCTATCGTCTTATCGCGATCGAGGACCAGCCATGAGACGTCGACTTGCAGCTATTCTGGGTCTGGGTGTCCTGATCGCATCGGCGTCGGCTTTTGGGGCGTCGCCCGGCCTCAAACCGTTCGAACGCGGCACCTGGCAAAGCGTACTGAGGGGGCATACCGGGCGTCCGACGCTCGTGCACTTCTGGGGCGTGACCTGTGGGCCCTGCAAGGTCGAGCTGCCCTTGCTCGGGCGGTTTGCAAAAGACCATCCAGAGATCGACGTCGTCACGATCAGCGCCGATCTCGTGCCGAACCTGCCGGCCGCCACGCAATCGATGCTCGACAAGGCGGGACTGTCGTCGACCGAGAACTTCGTCTTCAACGACGGCTTTGCCGAGCGCTTGCGGTTCGAGATCGACCCTGCCTGGCAGGGCGACATCCCCAGGACCATGCTCATCTCCCGGGAAGGGGCCGTCACGACGATCGAAGGCTCCGCCGAAATTGCCGATCTCGAAAAATGGTCGGCGCAACAACTCTCCAAACGCTGAAGTTCAGTCTGCAAAGGGAATACCGATATGAAGACAATGTTGAAAGACGTGCTGCTCGCTGCGTTCGCTGTTGCGCTCTGCGCGGCACCGGCGGTCGCGGACGACGTCAAGGCCGGCGATCTCGTGATCTCGCAGGCGTGGAGCCGCGCGACGCCGGGCGGCGCGAAAGTCGCCGGCGGCTATTTGACCATCGAGAACAAGGGGACGGCGGCGGACAAGCTGGTCAGCGTGTCCGCCGATATCGCGGGCAAGGCCGAGATTCACGAGATGGCCATGGACAATGGCGTCATGAAGATGCGCCCGCTCGACAAGGGCCTCGCGATCGATCCCGGCAAGACGGTGAAGCTCGCGCCAGGGGGCAATCATTTGATGCTGCAGGAGCTGAAGGGCCCGTTCAAGCAGGGCGACAAGGTGCCGGTGACGCTGCAATTCGAGAAGGCCGGCAAAGTCGCCGTCTCCCTCGACGTTCAGGGCGTCGGTGCGCAGGCGCCTGCCGACGCCGGGCATTCGGGTCATATGGACATGAAGAAAATGCCGGATCATTCGGGAATGGAAATGAAATGAGACTGATCTGGGCTCTCGGGAGACCGAACATGAAGCGATCCTGCCTGTTCCTGATTGCCGCGCTCGCCGTCTCGCCGGCGGCGGCGCATGTCTCGCTCGAGACCAAGCAAGCCACGGTCGGCGCGTCGTACAAGGCTGTGTTCACCGTGCCGCACGGCTGCTCGGGCTCGCCGACCGTGAAGATCCGCGTTCAGATCCCGGAAGGGGTGATCGCGGTGAAGCCGATGCCGAAGGCGGGCTGGAACGTCGACGTCGTCGAGGGCAAATATGCCGGCGAATATGACTATCACGGCAACAAGCTCTCCTCCGGCGTCAAGGAGGTGGCGTGGTCCGGCGGCAAGCTGCCGGACAAGAACTATGACGAGTTCGTCCTTAGCACGTTCCTTACCGACAGCCTGAAGGCGAACACGACCCTGTACTTCCCCGTCGTTCAGGAATGCGAGGCAGGCGTCAGCCGCTGGATCGAGATTCCCGCGGAGGGGGCAAAGCATTCGCATGAGGGCAAATCCGAGGGCAAGGCGCCGGCGCCGGGCGTGAAGCTGTTGCCAAAGCCCTGATGCGCCTGCTCGCCGCGCTCGCGACGCTGCTCTTCGTTGTCGGCTTCGCGACCGGCGCCCTTGCGCATGCGGCGCTCGTCTCG
>NZ_JALBGZ010000470.1:0-5136 GCF_023006515.1 Bradyrhizobium sp. PRIMUS42 | reverse complement strand
GGCGGCGGCGTATTGCGGAACGGCATCGGCGATGAGCCTTGCGGCAATGGCCCCTTGCCGTCGATCGGCTCGCCCAGCGCATTGACGACGCGGCCGAGCCAGGCCGCTGACGGCCGCACTTGATTGGCGGCATTGGCGATGACGGCCTTGCAGCCGCGGCGCACGCCGTCGAGGCCGGCGAACGGCATCACGACAGCGTTGTTGCCGGAGAAGCCGATCACCTCGCAGGGAATCGAACGGTTGGCGCCGGTCTCGATCACGAGCCGAGCGCCGACCGACATCGCGTGAATAGGTCCTGCCACCTCGACCATCAGGCCGCGGACGCCGACCACGCGGCCGTAAATATTGACGCCGTCGATGTCGCCGATCTGTTCGGCCAAAGCCTTCATCGGAGGGCCTTCATTAAGGTGCGCGCCTTGGACATCCGGGACTTCACGGTGAAAACCTTAAGTTTCGCCATATTTCTGAACGGAGCTTAACTTCGTGTTTACCCGCATCATTAATCATTGCGTCACTGTCTTTGTGACTGAGCGTGACTCCCCTTCAGAAGAAGGCTGAGTCTCGGGAGTCGGTTAGGCCCGTCTCTTAAAGTGGAACTTGAACGGAGCTGGGTGACGAAAGCTGCTTCACGCGCAAGACCTTAGGGCGATTCGACAAAAATTGCACCGGGGGGACTTGCGTTCCAGAATCAGAGTTTGTTAACCATCTGTTGTCAGGATCCGAATCAGTTGTTCAAAGGCGTTTTGTTGAGTGCCGCGAATGCGGCCGACCTGACGCCCAGGAGCGGCGACTATGGGGAACTGGCATGCGCGTTTTGCTGATTGAAGATGACAGCGCCGTCGCGCAGTCGATCGAGCTGATGTTGAAGTCTGAGAGCTTCAACGTCTACACGACCGATTTGGGGGAAGAAGGCGTCGATCTCGGTAAATTATACGATTACGACATTATCCTTCTCGACCTCAACCTGCCCGACATGTCCGGCTACGACGTGCTCAAGCAGCTTCGGGTCTCCAAGATCAAGACACCGATCCTGATCCTCTCCGGCCTCGCCGGCATCGAGGACAAGGTCAAGGGTCTCGGCGTCGGCGCCGACGACTACATGACCAAGCCCTTCCACAAGGACGAGCTGGTGGCCCGCATCCACGCGATCGTGCGCCGCTCCAAGGGCCATGCCCAGTCGGTCATCCAGACCGGCGACCTCGTCGTCAACCTCGACACCAAGACGGTGGAAGTCGGCGGCCAGCGCGTGCATCTGACCGGCAAGGAATATCAGATGCTGGAGCTGCTCTCGCTCCGCAAGGGCACGACCCTGACCAAGGAAATGTTCCTCAACCATCTCTATGGCGGCATGGACGAGCCCGAGCTGAAGATCATCGACGTCTTCATCTGCAAGCTCCGCAAGAAGCTGGCCAACGCCTCCGAGGGCCGCAACTTCATCGAGACCGTGTGGGGCCGCGGCTACGTGCTGCGCGAGCCGCACGAGCACGAAGAGCGCATTCCCGCCTGATCTCCTGGGTTTACGTCGCAGGCCCCCTTCGGGCTTGCTCCTCCCAGCCTGGACCCCGCCGCAAATGGCGGGGTTTTGTTTTTTTGGGACGTCTTCTCCCTCTCCCGCTTGCGGGAGAGGGCCGGGGAGAGGGTTTCTCCACATCGGGACAATCCCTGTGTGGAGAGAACCCCCACCCGGCGCTTCGCGCCGACCTGCCCCGCAAGCGGGAGACGTGCACCACCATCGCGGCTACGGCCTCCTCTCTCTTAACGTTTGAACCGCTATCCTTCCCCCGCCGACGAATGGTCGCTGCACGATGGGGGAACGATGATCCTGCAATCACTTGCCGGCCTGCCCGCCTTCCTGGTCTATTTCTGCACCGGGCTGATCGCGATCGTGGCGTATCTGTTCGTCTACACCCGCATCACGGCACATAACGAGTTCCAGCTGATCCGCGACAACGAGCCGGCCGCGGCGATTGCGCTCGGGCTGAGCCTGCTCGGCTTCGTGGCGCCGCTGGTCAGCGCGATCGCGCATTCGGCCAATGTGCTGGACTGCCTGATCTGGGCGACGATCGCGCTAATCGTGCAGATCATCGTGTTCTTCCTCGTGAAGGTCCCGGTGCCGAACCTGTCGGCGCGGATCTCTGCCGGCGAGCTTGCCCCGGCGATCTGGCTTGGCCTGTCCTCGCTCGCCGCGGGCCTTTTGAACGCCGCCTGCATGATCTACTGACATGGCCGACAAACCCTCCAAAAAGGAGTTCGGCAAGCGCCGGCCGGTCGGCGAGCCACCGCCTGTGCGATCGCCGGTGAAGCGCTCCGGCCATGTCGCGCTGCTGGTGATGGGCACGCTCGCGGTCGGCACCACCGCCTACACGATGATGCCGGGGAATTGCGAGCCCGCTCCGCCCGGGACGGACCCGGCGCTGCAGGCGAGCACCAATTGCAGCAGCAGGAGCAGCTCCTCGAGCAGCGGCAGCTCGCGCTGGTCGTCGCGATCGAGCTTCTTCAGCAGCGATTCCTCGAGCCAATCCTCGTCGGGAACGTCGTCCGATTCCGGCCACAGCAGCGTGAGCCGCGGCGGCTTCGGCTCGTTCGGCCATGGCTTCTCGGGCGGCGGCTAGCGCATGATCCGGAAAAGTGGCCACCGGTTTTCCGGCAAGATCATGCGCAGGAAATAACATGCAGCGCATCACCTGTCTCGAGCGCGACGACTGGCGAGAGACCGCAGCGCAATGCGGCTTCGTCTTCCACACCATCGACGGCGAACGCTATTGGGACGAGCGCGCCTATTACGGCTTCACGCTCGACGAGATCGAGCGTGGCATCGAGACGCCGACCGGCGAGATCGAGGCGATGTGCCTGGAGCTTGCCGGCCGCGTCATCGGCGACGAGCGGCACCTGCGCCGCTTGCAGATTCCGGAAGCGTTCTGGAGCCTGATCGTCGAGAGTTGGAAGCGCGACGACCGTAGCCTCTATGGCCGGCTCGATCTCAGTTTCGACGGCAAGGGTCCGGCCAAGCTGCTCGAATACAACGCGGATACGCCGACCTCGCTGTTCGAGGCTGCCGTCTTCCAATGGACCTGGCTCGAACAGGCGATCGAACGCCGTGTCATCCCCGCGCGTGCCGATCAGTTCAACTCCATCCACGAGCGGTTGATCGCGGCGTGGAAGGAGATCGCCGGCGGCCGCCACGTCCATCTCACCGGCAGCACCGGCAATCAGGAAGACGCCGGCACGCTCGCTTATCTCGAAGACACCGCACGCCAGGCCGGGCTCTCGACCAGGCTGCTCGACATCGAGCAGGTCGGCTGGCGCGATGAGCCTGGCTGCTTCGTCGATCTCGACGATGGCGATATCACGCTGGCCTTCAAGCTCTATCCCTGGGAGTGGATGTTCCACGACGCCTTCGGTGCCAAGCTGAAGGACGCGCCGACGCGCTGGATCGAGCCGCCGTGGAAGGCGGTGCTGTCCAACAAAGGCATTTTGCCGCTGCTCTGGGAGATGTTTCCGAACCACCCCCATCTGCTGCCGGCCTTCTTCGAGGACGATCCGCGCGCCGCTGAACTCGGCAGCTCCTATGTGCGCAAGCCGCTGCTGTCGCGCGAAGGCGCCAATGTCACGATCGTGTCCGGCGGCATGGCGCTCGACGAGCAGGCAGGCCCTTACGGAGCCGAAGGCTTTGTGCGGCAGGCTCTAGCGCCGCTGCCGAATTTTTCCGGATTCTATCCGGTGATTGGAAGCTGGCTGGTGAACCACGAACCGTGCGGATTGTCGATCCGCGAGGACGAGAGCCCGATCACGGGTAACCGCTCGCGGTTTTTGCCGCATGCGATTTTGTGAGGCTTGTCATTCCGGGGCGCTCGCGAAGCGAGTGAGCCCGGAATGACGAGGAGAATCACCGCGCCGCGGCGATCTTCAACGACGGCGGCATCAATCCGGCCATGGGGCGGCCGGAGCGCGCGGGGTTGAGCTGGTAGAGACCGCGGCGATCCGCGATGGGGCGGAACGCATCGGTGATGCCGACGACGGATTCGGCAGCCCCGAGCAGCAGCGTGCCGTCGGCCTCCAGGCCCTTCGCCATCCGCTCGAAGATCACCGCCTTGGTGTCCTGATCGAAATAGATCAGCACGTTGCGGCAGAAGATCACGTCGAAGGTGCCGAGATGAGAGAAGGTCCTGCAACAGATTGAGCTGGCGGAACTGCACCATCGCGCGAATGTCGGCATTGAGCTGCCAGACTTCGCCGACCTGCGTGAAATACTTCATCAGGTGCTGGATCGGCAGCCCGCGCTGCACCTCGAACTGGCTGTAGATTCCGGCCTTCGACTTCTCCAGCACCTCCTGCGACAGATCGGTGGCGACGATCTCGATGCGCCAGCCGGCGAGGGCCGTGCCCATCTCCTTCACGCACATCGCGATCGAATAGGGCTCCTGCCCGGTCGAGGACGCCGCCGACCAGATGCGCAAGTTCTTGCGCGCCGCGCGCGCCTTGATCAGCCCCGGCAGGATGGTCTCGCGCAAATGATCGAACGGGATCTTGTCGCGGTAGAAGAAGGTCTCGTTGGTGGTCATCGCTTCGACCACGTCGGTCGCAAGCCGGCCGTCGCCGTTCCGGATCTTCAGCACGAGATCGGGAATGCCTGATAGACTCGCCTTGCGGGCGAGCGGCAGCAGCCGGCTCTCGACCAGATATTGCTTCTCGGGGGACAGATCGAGGCCGGAGCGCTCTTTCAAGAACTTGCGCAGATAATCGTAGTCGGTGGGCGTCACGAGCGATCTCCCGCGAACAGGCGGTTGACCTTGGCGCCGATCTGGTTGAGCGGCAGGATCGCCGCGCAGATGCCGGCATTGGCCGCCGCGCCCGGCATGCCCCAGACCACGCTGGAGGCTTCGTCCTGCGCGATGACGCTGCCGCCGGCGGCAACGATGTCCTTGCCGCCGCGCATGCCGTCCGAGCCCATGCCCGTCAGGATCACGGAGAGGATGCTGCCGTGCCAGACGTCGATGGCGGAGGTGAAGAGCGGATCGACCGCGGGCTTGCAGAAATTGACGGCGGGGCCGTCGTCGAGCGCGATCACGGTGTCCGCGCCGCTGCGTGCGACGCGCATGTGCTTGCCGCCCGGCGCGAGATAAATCCGTCCCGGCT
>NZ_JALBGZ010000046.1:0-19078 GCF_023006515.1 Bradyrhizobium sp. PRIMUS42 | reverse complement strand
GCCGGTCCGATCGTTCAGGCCGCCTTGATCGCCCCCACTGTGGCAGATGACGCCGGCAGACAGCGGATCGGCAACGGCGAGGCCCGTCGCCCAGCAGGCGGCAATCGGCGCCAGCACCTGCATCGCCAAAGCGAGCAGGACCAGGGGCAGGAATTTTTGTAGCCGTGCGCGCATCCGCCGAACCATTCGTTCGTCTGCTAACTAAACACCGTGCCGGCCCCAAGTCGAGGTCAGTTCCGCCGCCTTCTTGGCCCAGCGCAAATTAGGTCGAGAACCGTGGTCGGAGGAACCCACCACGGGACCGGGGTCGGGCATTGAGCCCCGTCAAACGGCCCGTCTCCCACAGATTTCTTAGATTTGTCATATACTTGGGGGCCAAAAGCCCGATCATTTCGTCATCTGCTCGAATTTTGAACATTCGTTGCCGAAAATGATGACAAGTGAGAAAAGTTGATCTAGCATCCCTCTTGCTCAGGCGCTGACCGCAAGGTCAAGGCCTGGTGGTCCAAGTCTCGGGAGGAGCCCCTGGCGCGCAAAACGCAGCGTCGCCCCGTCAATCAAGAGCAAATCTTAGAATCGGGGATAATAGGGTCGACACAATTTTTGAGCGGGGCCAGGGCCCCGCTCTTTTTTTGTCCGCGAGGCTGAAGCACCGATGAAGGCGTCGTCCAATCCGGTCGAAATCAGCTTCGAACTCGCGGCCTCGCACTGCGCGGATCTCACGCCCCTCGTCTACCAACGCCTGTTCGACGCGTATCCCGAAACGCAAGCGATGTTCCGCTCGGACGGCAGTGACCTCGTGAAGGGGTCGATGCTCGCGCTGACGATCGAGGCCATCCTCGATTTTTCCGGGATGCGTCACGGGCATTTCCGGCTGATTGCCTGCGAGGTCACCTCCCACGACGCCTATGGCACATCGCGCCAGCTGTTCACCGCCTTCTTCACAATCATCAGGGACACGCTGCGCGATCTGCTCGGCGATGAATGGTCAACCGAGATCGCGCAGGTCTGGGACACATTGCTCGTCGACATCGACGCACTCACCGGCGCGACCGGCTGACGCTTTGCGCTGCACCAACGCGGCTTGCTGCGATGGCGAGTGATTGCGGATTGAGTGGCACCAACTCTTGTGAGACACTTTCGGACATCGGTCGCGCAATCAATGACGCGCCGACGATAAAGTGTATGGGAGCGAGCGATGTCCGGGACGAAAGATTTCTCGACGACGAGGCGCGATCTTCTTCAGGCGGCCGCGACCGCCGGCGCCGGAGCGGCCCTCTTCGGCAGCATGGGTATCAATCCAGCACTGGCGGCCGAGGTCGGACGTAGCGAGAAGCCGCTGAAGGCGGCATTTTCCAATGCGGGCCTTCAGGCCACCTGGTGCGCACAGGGCAAGCAGGCCGCGGAGTTCTGGGGCAAGCTGTTCAACGTCGAGGTCACCTGGTTCGATGGCCAGCTCGACGCCGTGAAGCAGCGCGCGGCGATCGACAACATGGCCTCGCAGAAATGGGATTTCGTCGCGATCCAGGCCTTCGGCATCGGCACCCTCACCCAGCCCGTGCAGAAGATGATCAACGCCGGCACGCCCGTGATCGACATGGACACGCTGATTGCGCCGCTCGACCAGATCAACGTCCACTCCTTCCTCGCCCCCGACAACGAGTTCATGGGCGCCTCGGTGACCCAGGCCCTCTGCAACGCCATGGGGGGCAAGGGCAAGATCATCATGACGCAAGGCGCGCTCGGCCATACCGGCGCGCAAGGCCGCGCCAAGGGCTTCACCTCGGTGGTCAAGCAATTCCCGGGGATCGAGGTGCTCGATACCCAGCCGGCCGACTGGGACGTCTCCAAGACGGCGCGTCTGTGGGAAACGTATCTGACCAAATATCCGCAGATCGATGCGGCGTTCTTCCACAATGACGACATGGCGCTCGCCGCCGCCAACATCATGAAGGCGCGGGGCCGCACCAACATCCTGATCGGCGGCGTCGACGCCATGCCGCCGGCGATCCAGGCCGTGAGCGAAGGCCGCATGTTCGCGACCGTCCGCAACCCCTCCTGCCGCATCCATGGCGGCGCCATCATCGCGGGCGTCTCGGCCGTGGTCGGCGGCGAGAAGAGCGGACAGGGCATTCCCAAGAACGTCGTCACTGACGGCCCGGTCGTGACCAAGGCCAATGCCGCCGGAATGCAGTGGATGCAGGATCACTTCCTGATCTGAGCCTCCAAGATCTGAACTTTCATGTCAGAGGGTCGCTCGCCCATCCTTGAACTGCAGGGCATCACGAAGAGCTTCGGCGGTGTCGAAGCGCTTCGTGGTGTCGACTTCGCGCTGCTTCCCGGCGAGATCCACGGTCTCGTCGGCGAGAACGGCGCCGGGAAAAGCACGCTGATGAAAATCATCGCCGGCGTGCACACCGAGTTCTCCGGCCGCTTCTTGATTGACGGCGCGGAGACGCATTTCCGTTCGGCCCGCGACGCGCACGCGGCCGGCATCGCCATGGTGCATCAGGAGCTCTCTGTCGCGCCCGACCTCACGGTCGCCGAGAACGTCTTCCTCGGCAACCAGCCGATCAACGCCCTGGGCCTCGTGCAATGGCGGCGCATGGCGCGCGAGGCCGGCGAGCAGCTCGCCCGCTTCGGCATCGACGTCGATCCGATGAGCAGGCTCGGCGACTTACCCATCGGGCTGCAGCAGCTGATCGAGATCGCCCGCGTGCTATTCTCCCGCGCCCGCATCGTCATCCTGGACGAGCCGACCTCCGCCCTCTCTCCGCCCGAGGTCGAGCGGCTCTTCGCAACGCTCCGGCGCCTGCGCGAGCAAGGCACTGCCATCGTCTTCATTTCGCATTTCATCGAGGACATCCTGCGCGTCTCCGACACGGTGACCGTGTTCCGCAACGGGCGAAAGGTCGCCGAGACGGCGAGCGCCGCGACCAGCAAGGGCGCACTGATCGAAGCGATGATCGGCCGCGGCGGCGAGGCCCTCGAGCACAGCTACACCGACGATCTGATGTTGCCACAGCCGAGTGGAAGCTCGGTGATCCTGAAGGTCGACCAGCTATCACTCGCCCGCAGTCTTCAAGACGTCTCCTTCGAGGCCCGCGCCGGCGAGGTGCTCGGCATCTACGGCTTCATGGGCTGTGGCCAACAGGAGCTGTCGCGCATCCTGTTCGGCAAGCTGAAGCCGGACAGCGGCACGCTCGCGGTCGAGGGCAAGCCAAAGACCTTCGCCAGCACGGCAGCGGCCCGGCGGGCCGGGGTGGCATTGGTGCCCGAGAGCCGGCGCGACATGCTGTTTCACCAGGAGCCGGTCTACAAGAACATCTCGATCAGCATTCTCGACCGCATCTCGGCGCTGCTGCTGAAGCCGGCGCAGGAGCGCGACATTGCTCAGCGCCAGGTCGAGCAGCTGCAGATCAGGCCGCCGGTGGTCGGCCTCGACCTCGGCATGCTCTCCGGCGGCAACCAGCAGAAGGTCGCTCTGGCGAAATGGCTGACCTACCCGCCCAAGCTTCTGGTGCTGTGCGAGCCCACCCGCGGCATGGATGTCGGCGCAAAGAACGACGTCATCAACATCGTCCGCGACCTCCGCGCCAAGGGCCTTGCGATCATCGTGCTGTCGACCGAGCCGGAAACGGTGCTGTCGCTGGCCGACCGCATCCTCGTGCTCAAGCGCGGCGCAGTGGTGCGGGAATTCAAGAACGAGCCGGTCAGCAAGGACCGCCTGCTGGAAGCGGCGTGACGGAGAATCACCATGGCGAGCAGTGAAACGGTTCCGGCGGTGGGGCAGCGGGCGCGGGGCCTCGCGCCCTTCCTGCGCTCGCAGATGCGCAACATCGCCCCGTTCCTGACGCTGATCTTCCTGTCCGGCTTCTTCGCCTTCGCCAGCCCCTCCTTCGCGACACTGGACAATCTCGGCAACATCCTGACCCAGGTGTCGGTGACAGGCATCATCGCGGTCGGCCTCACCTTCGTGATCCTGTGCGCGGAGATCGACCTGTCGATCGCCAGCATTGCCAACGTCACCGGCATCGCGGTCGCCTACTTCACGCTCCAGGAGTCCTACGTCAACATCGCCAACGTGCCGCTGCCCGGCGCAGTCGCGATTCTACTGTCGATCCTGCTCTGCGCCCTGCTCGGCCTCGTCAATGCACTCGGGCTGACCGTGATCGGAATTCCCTCCTTCATCATGACGCTGGCGATGATGCAGATCGCGGCTGGCATCTCGGCGCTGCTGGTACGTGGCCAGATCGCCTACAAGGTTCCGAGCCTGATCACCACGCTCGGCTCGGGCTCGATCGGCGGCATTCCCTGGCTCGTCATCGTCGCGGCCATCATGCTGCTCGGCGGCCATCTGGTGCTGACCTACACGCGCTTCGGCCGCTACGTCTACATGGTCGGGGGCAATCGCGAGGCGGCCGAATATTCCGGCCTCAATGTCAAGCTCATCCTCGGCGCGGTGATGGTGATCTCGGCGGTCTGCTCCGGCATCGGCGGCATGCTGGGCGTCGCCCATTTCGGCAGCGCGCAGCAAAACGAGTTCGACACCTATCTGCTCGACTCCATCGCCGCCGTCGTTGTCGGCGGCACCAGCCTGTTCGGCGGCCGCGGCGGCATCGGCAACACGATCGTCGGGCTTTTCGTGCTCGGCGTTCTCAACAACGGCCTCGATCACGTCAACATCGACAGCTTCCTGAAGATCCTGATCCGCGGCCTGATCCTCTTGGCAGCTCTGGTCATCAACGTCTATGCGCAGCGGCTGAGAGAAAAAGCGGCGGAGTAGCCTGCCCTCAAAACAAAAAGTGCGAAAACAACCCCATGCACAGTAGCCGGGGCTAGCGGAATCAATGGCTTGCCGGTGACGCGCAAAGGGTGACCCGTCATCCTGAGGTGCGAGGCAAGCGATGCGAACGCATCGCTTGCGGAGCCTCGAAGGATGAAGGCCGAGATGCAGCCGGGCCGTCGCCCTTCGAGGCCTCCGCTGCGCGCCGGCACCTCAGGGTGACGGAGAGAGAGAGAGCGAGGCTCGCTGTATCGATCCCGTCATTGCGAGCGCAGCGAAGCAATCCAGAATCATTCCGCGGTGGCAGCCTGGATTGCTTCGCTGCGCTCGCAATGACGATGTGGCGGCAGGAGGGCCGAACAACGTTGAGAACGTTGCTTAGCTCCCGGCGTTCCGGTCCGGCGGAAGCCGCGAAAATCTGAAATCGCAGTGGCTCGCGCCGCCGGCCAGCGTTTGCGTCCGCTCCAGGCGGATGCCGCGCGTTGCGTAGGCGTCGAAATCGAGCCCGCAGATGTTCGGGAGGATGTCCTTGTCTCCGTGGCGAGCGGCGAATTTGCAGAAGCCGCAAGCCTTGTAGTCGATACCGAATTCAAAGTGGTCACCCGGGCC
Organism: Bradyrhizobium sp. PRIMUS42; assembly: GCF_023006515.1. Classification (NCBI taxonomy): domain Bacteria; kingdom Pseudomonadati; phylum Pseudomonadota; class Alphaproteobacteria; order Hyphomicrobiales; family Nitrobacteraceae; genus Bradyrhizobium; species Bradyrhizobium sp. PRIMUS42. Next base: position 13,683 of record NZ_JALBGZ010000046.1, on the reverse strand, counting down.
CGGTTCGACGAAATCGTAGACGAAATCTTCCGGAAACGCGTCCCGATGGCTCTTCGTGATGCTTTCTGCGGCCTGCTCGCGGAGCAACGCCTGGTTCTCCGGCGACATGAATTGGCGCCCCGCAGCGAGACGTTCCGCCTCGGGCACCGCGAGCAATTGCGCCTTGTAGGTTTCCCGCTCGATGTCGCCGATCACAGCCAGCGGCACGCCATGTCGCCGGAGCACGCGGCTGATGGCCATGAAGCCCATGAGACGCATGAAGAAATCGCTCATCCGGCTTGCCGCGCCCCCGACATAGGGCATTTGGGTGAGCACGAGCTCGAATTCGTCCATCACCTCCCGCCGGATGGCGTTGGTATCGGACAGAAGGGCACGCTTGGACAACATCGTTTCGGCGAGGTCGAGCCGATGGCGCATGGCGGCTTCCATGGCACCGCGATGCGCTTCGTAAAAGGGATGGATCGTCTCAGGCATTGGGTGTTTCTCAATCGGGTTGGACTGTCACTTCATTCCGCGGCGATCGCCTCGATCTCCAGCAGCCATTTGCTGTCAACGGTCTCGACGATCACGACAGTTAACGCGGGCTGATGATCGCCGAGCACCGCGCGCCGAATGGTACGGTTGGTCACAACCTGGTTGCGGCCGGTCAGGAACGTCGTGACCTTGACCAGATGCGCGACGCTGAGGCCGGCTGCGGCGAGCACTTCCTTGACGTTGCGCCAGGCCTGCTCGCATTGCGCCTCGAAACCTTCGGGCACGGCGCCGTCGGAGCCTTCTGGGACCTGGCCGCTGATGAACAACAGGCGCCGATGCTGCTTCAGTTCAAGTCCCATGCTGTAGCCACCGGCGGGCGCATTGACCGTTGCAGGATTGTGGCTGACGATGTGAGCTGGGGACATGGGCTTCTCCGGGTTGCGGACCGAACCCTATCCGGCGGCGTCGCGGCGGCGCAAAGCATCAATCCTGCGGTTCAGCGCAAGAAAATCTATTGCAAGGCCGTGCTCCATCGGTGTCAAAGTGCGGCGCGATGACCTACGCCCTTCCCCCACTCAACGCGCTCCGCGCCTTCGAGGCCGCCGCCCGGCATCTCAGCTTCAAGCTCGCCGCGCACGAATTGCACGTGACGCCGGCCGCCGTGGGGCAGCAGGTGAAGGCGCTAGAGGCTCGCCTCGGCGTGCAGCTGTTCGAGCGGCTGCATAAGCAGCTCATCCTGACCGCGGCCGGCCAAGCCTATTTGCCCGGGATATCCGAAGGCTTTCGTCATATTGCCGAAGCGACGTCGCATTTGAAGCCAGCAGGTGCGGTACTGCTGCAATTGGGTGTCCATGGCAGCCTCGACCTGCGCCGCCTCGACTTGGCGGAGTTTCGCAGCGCGCATCCCGACATCGGTCTTCGGGTGCTGCAACCTGCCGGCCTGCACGAGCTGGTCGAAGGCAAGGTCGACCTGCTCATCGCCCGCGGCCTCGGCCACCATCCCGGCTATCGCTGCGACCGGATCGATGAGGGATCGGGTTTGGGTGATTGGCTGGTTGCGCCCGAAGGCACGGCGGACTGTCCCGAGGTCGTCAGTTTTCGCGAATGGCTGCGCGCCCTGCAGGCTGAGAAGCCGCGCGCAAGCCACCACCGTCCTCGCCTGGTGGGCATCAGCGGACGTTGAGGGGGCTTGCTGACTGGCCGTGGTTTGAGCCAGCGCGACGTTTGACACGTCGGGCGAAACAGGATCACAAATTCAACGTGACGCCGGCCTTATGTCTGGGGAAGCCCTGAGCTCGTGATGGCTGCAATCGATCGTCGAACCGTTCTCATGGGTGGGGGAGCCCTTCTCATGACGACAAACCCGCTTGCGGCCGCTCTATTCGAGTGGCAGTCGGTAACGCCGCCCGATGCAGGCTTTGCGCCTGATCTCGATGCGCGGCTCGACAAGCTGATCACGGACAATCGCGCCTGGGGCCTGCATGGCGTCGTCGTGACGCGCATGGGCAAGCTCGTGCTCGAACGCTATTTCGCCGGCGAGGATGAAGTCTGGGGCGCTCCTCGCGGCCGCGTCGCGTTCGGTCCCGACACGCTGCACGACTTGCGCTCGGTCACGAAGAGCATTCTCGGCCTGCTCTATGGTATCGCGCTCGATCTCGGCAAGGTGCCCGCACCTGACCAGAAGCTGATGGCGCAATTTCCAGACTATGCCGACGCCGCAACGGATCCCCGCCTCCAGCGTCTGACCATCGCGCACGCGCTGACCATGACGCTGGGGTTCGACTGGAACGAGGACATTCCCTACCAGGATCCGAACAACAGCGAAATTCAGTTGGAGAGGGCGCCCGATCGCCTGGGCTACATCTTCGGCCGCCCCTTCATTTCCGATCCGGGCACGCGCTGGATTTACGGCGCGGCCGGCACCGAGCTCATCGGACATTTGCTGGTGAAAGGCGTTGGCCAATCGCTGCCGGACTTCGCTCGCGCAAACCTGTTCGAACCCCTCGGGATCGGTCCGACCGAATGGACCAAGGGATTCAACGGGCAACCCGCGCCCGCATCCGGCCTGCGCATGACGCCGCGCGATCTTGCCCGCATCGGCCAATTGATCCTCAACCGCGGGCAATGGGACGGGCGTCAGATCGTTTCGGCGGACTGGCTCACGAAATCGTTCCAGCCCTACGTCCCTTGCGACGAGCAGCGCCGCTACGGCTATTTCTGGTACAGCGGCGATCTGCAGTACGGCCATCCGCCGAACCGCCCGATCACGCATTGGATCGGCGGCTTCGGCTACGGCGGCCAGCGGCTGTTCGTAATGCCCGACCTCGGCGTCGTGGTCGCCATCACCTGCGGAAATTACGCCGACGAGAAGCAATGGATGCCGCCGATCCGGGTGATCCGCGACGTCGTATTGGCCGGGCTGAGGTGAGCGGCGCACTTCGAACTTCGCAGTTCACCGCAAGGAATGCCCCGTCATCCTGAGGTGCGAGGCAGGCGATGCGAAAAGCATCGCATGCGGAGCCTCGAAGGATGAACGGCCGAGATGCACAGCCGGGCCGTCGCCCTTCGAGGGCCGCTGAAGAAGCGGCCACCTTAGGGTGACGGAGATAGAGCGAGGCTCGCTGCACCGATCTCCTCACTCCGCCAGCACCTCACCGCATGCCCGTCGGCGCGCGTCTCCAGCGACGGCCCCGGCTCTCTCCGGCACATGTCTTCCGCATACCGACAGCGCGGGCTGAAGGCGCAGCCGTTCGGTGGGTTGAGCGGGTTGGGAAGATCGCCGCCCGTCGTCGCCAGCGGCGCATGTCGCAGCGGATCGGGGATGGCGGCGATCAGGGCTTGCGTGTACGGGTGCGCCGGGCGTTCGAAGATCTCGCGCCAGTCGCCATTCTCGACGATGCGGCCGAGATACATCACTGCGACGCGGTCGCTCATGTGCTCGACGACGCCGAGGTCGTGGCTGATCATGATGTAGGAGAGGCCGAGCGTCTCCTTCAACTCCAGCAGCAGATTGATGATTTGGGCGCGGATCGAGACATCGAGCGCCGAGACCGGCTCGTCGCAGATGACGATCTTGGGGTTGAGGATCAGGGCACGGGCAATGCCGATACGCTGGCGCTGGCCGCCGGAGAATTCATGCGGGTAGCGGCCCGACTGTTCCGGCCGCAGGCCCACATGTCGCAGCATGGTCGCGACGCGGTCCTCGATCTCGCTCTTTGCGGTCACGCCATGCACGCGCAACGGATCTTCGAGCGTGCGCCGCACGGTCTGGCGTGGATTGAGCGAAGCGTAGGGATCCTGAAACACCATTTGCACGGTACGGGCCAACGCCTTGCGATCGCCGGATTGCCGGTTCGTGACGACCTCCCCGTCCAGCACGATGCGGCCGCGTGTCGGCGTCAGGAGACCAAGGATCGACAATGCGACCGTCGACTTGCCGGAACCGGACTCGCCGACGAGGCCGAGGCATTCACCCCGCCTCAAGCTGAGATCAACGCCGTCGACGGCCCGGAGCAGCCGCCGGCCACGGCCCAGCAAGCCGCCTCCCAGCGGAAAATGCACCGCAAGATCCTCGACGCCGAGGATGAGATCGTCGTCCGGCCTCGCCTTGCCCTGCACGACTTGCGGTTCATGCATGGTGATGACACCTGACCAGACCGCCCGCCTCGAGCGGATCCGTCTCCGGCGCGCGGGTCCGGCAAATATCGGTCGCCTGCGCGCAGCGCGGATTGAACCGGCAGCCATCAGGGAAATTCGTGATGGCCGGGACGACGCCCGCGATCTCCTTCAGCCTGCTCCGCCCGAGCGCGGCGCGGCTGCCGAGCCGCGGCAGCGAGGCGACCAGGCCTTGCGTATAGGGGTGCGAGGGCGCGCGGAAGATATCCGCCGAGCCGCGCTCCTCGACGATGCGGCCGGCATACATGACGGCGACCCGGCGGCAGACATTTGCGACCAGACCGAGATCGTGGCTGATCATCAGGATCGCCGTTCCTCGCTCCGCGCACAAATTCCGCATCAGCTCGATGATTTCGGCCTGCACGGTGACGTCGAGCGCGGTGGTCGGCTCGTCGGCGATCAGGAGATCCGGACCGCATGCCAGCGCGATGGCGATCATCACACGCTGGCGCATGCCGCCGGACAGCTGGTGCGGATAGTCCTTCACCCGCCGCTCCGGTGCGGGCACGCGCACGCTCGCCAGCGCCTCGACCGCCAGCTGATTGGCCTCCCGCCAGCTCTTGCCCTTGTGCAGCACGAACATCTCGGCGATCTGCCGGCCTACGGGTGAGACCGGGTTCAGCGCCGTCATCGGCTCCTGGAAGATCATGGCGATGCGGTTGCCGCGGAGCTCCCGCTGCCTGGCGGCGGAAAGGTGCTGGATCTCCCGCCCCTCGAACCGGATGATGCCACCGCCGATCGACAAGGGGTGCCGCAACAGGCCGATCAGCGATAGCGCCGTGATGCTCTTGCCGCAGCCGGATTCGCCGACGAGGCCGAACGTTTCGCCGCGGTCGATGCGAAACGAAACGCCCTCGGCTGCCGCAACGGCCCTGGACCCGTCATCGAGATCGATGCGCAGATCCTCGACTTCGATCAGCGGCGTGCCGGTCATGTCCGTCGGCTCCGCGATTGGGGATCGAGGATGTCGCGCAGGCCGTCGCCGAGCAGATTGAGGCCGAGCACCGTCAGGAAGATGGCGAGGCCGGGAAAGATCGAGAGCCACGGCGCCGTCGTGATCTGCTCGCGGGCTTCCGACAGCATGCTGCCCCAGCTCGGAAAAGGCGGGCGGACCCCGAGCCCGAGGAACGACAATGCGGCCTCGGACAGCACCGCGCTGCCCATGCCGAGCGTGCCGATGACGACGATCGGTCCGAGCATATTCGGCAGCAGCTGCGTGATCATGATGCGCAAATCGCCATAGCCGAGCACGGTTGCCGCCTGCACGTAGCCCTGGCTCCTGAGCGACAGCGCCGAGGCCCGTGCGATCCGGCAGGTGAAGGACCAGTTGGTCAGACCGAGGGCGATGAGCAGGCTCGTCAAGCCAGGTCCCAGCACCGCCATGATGGCGAGCGCGAAGATCAGCGATGGGATCGCGAGCATGACATTGGTCAGGGCGTTGACGACATCATCCCACCAGCCGCCCCAATAGCCGGCGCTCAGGCCGAGGGCCACGCCGATGACGCTGTTGATCAGCTGCGAGATGATGCCGACCGTCAGCGAGACCCGCGCGCCGTACACGACGCGGGAATAGATATCACGGCCCTGGTCATCGGTCCCGAACCACCAGGTCCAGCTCGGCGGCTCCTCCGCGTTCAAGAGGTTGGCGTCCATGACGGGATCGGTGTGCGCCAGCCAGGGCGCAAGCAGGCCGACGAAGATCGCAAGCGCGAACAACACCCCACCGATGACGAGATTGGCCCGGAGCTTCATGCGTATCTGATCCTGGGATCGATCACGCCGTAAAGCACGTCGATCAGCAGATTGATCGCGAGAAAGGCCAGCACCACCACGAGAATGGAGCCCTGAACGGCCGGAATGTCGCGCTGGAGCACGCTGTCGACCAGCAGCGAGCCGATGCCCGGCCAGGAGAACAGCTTTTCGACGACGACTGCCTGCCCCATCAGTCCGCCGAACTGCAGGCCGACGGTCGTGAGGATGATGACGAGCGCATTACGCATCACGTGCCACTTCACGACCCTGGTCTCGCTCATGCCCTTCGAGCGTGCGGTGCGGACGAAATCAGCGGTCATGATCTCGAGGACCGCGGCGCGCGTGGTGCGGGCGAAAAGCGCCATGGGCGAGACGCCGAGCGTCACGGCCGGCAGCAGCAGATATTTCAGCCCTCCGTCGCCATAGCCGAAACTCGGAAGCCAGCCGAGCTTCAACGCAAACAGATACATCAGCACCAGTCCGAGCCAGAATTTGGCAATGGAAAGGCCCGACACCGCCACGACCATGGCGAGCGTATCGACGATGCCACCGGGCCTAAGTGCTGCGACGAAACCCAGAGGAACGCCGATCACGACGGCAAACGCCATGGCGGTGAATATGAGTTGCAGCGTCGGCCAGGCCCGCTTGGCAATCATGCTCGTGACAGGCTCGCGCGTCCGGAACGAGGTCCCGAAATCACCGCTCGCGAGCTTGGCAATGTAGGCGCCGAAACGTACATAGACGGGGTCGTCGAGACCGAGCTGCTTTTTCATGCGCAGCTCGACCTGCGGATCTGCATCATCACTCATGCTCGAAGCGATGCTGCCGGGAACGACGCTGAACAGCACGAAGACCAGCAGCACGACGGCGAGCACGGTCGGAATGGTTTGCAGGAGACGGCGGAACAGGAACGAGAGCATCGGCACTTTTCCTCTCTCCCTCCATCACATGATGCGATGGAGGGAGCGCGACAGCGCGTGTCACTTCGCGGGCGAGGTCTCGTCGACCCAGAGGTCCTCGACGTTCTGATGGGTCAGCTCCGTCGCATTCAGCTGAACGCCCTTGAGCCACGGCTGCACCGCCATGACCGCCTTGTTGTAGTTGAAGAACCAGACCGGCGCCTCCTCATAGAGCAGCGCATTGGCCTTTTGCAGCAGTTGGATGCGCTTGGCGGGATCGTCGGCCTGCCCGGCCTCGTCGACGATCTTGTCGAAGTCGGCGTTCTTGAAGGTCGTGTAGTTGCAGGCCGGCTGCGGCGTCGACGAGTGGAAGCATTTGAGCGCAGCCTGCGGATCCGGCCCGCTCGCCTGGGAATAGATGAAAGCCTGGTAGTCGCCGCTGCGAACCACCTCCGCCAGCACCGCCGTCTCGACCTGCTTGACCTTGGCCTTGATGCCCACCTTGTCCAGCATCGGGATGACGGCTGAGACGATCGGCAGGCCCCAGCTTTCATTCTGGCTGGTGGTCCATTCAAATTCGAAGCCGTTGGGATAGCCGGCCTCGGCGAGCAGTTGCTTGGCCTTGGCGGGATCGTAGGGGTACGGCTTCATCGCCTTGTCGTAGGCCGGAGCGGTCAGCGGCAGCCAGCTGGTGGCGCGGTAGGCCTTGCCCTTGACCAGCTTGTTGATGATCAAATCGGTGTCGATCGCGTAGTTGATGGCCTGCCGGACGCGCTTATCGGCGAACGGCTTGAACGAGGGATTCATGCCCATGTAGCGCGTGAAGACCTCGGCGACCTCGACGATGGTGCCCTTGAGGGCGGCGTCGGATTGATAGGCGACGTATTGCGCCGGCCCCAGCACCGAGGTGTCGATCTCCTTGTTGCGGAAGGCGACATCGCGGGCCGCGGCTTCGCCCATGACCGACACGACGATCTTGTCGGCATAGGGCTTGCCGGGCTTGTAGAACCGGTCCCACCGCTCCAGCACGATGCGCGATCCCGGCACGTGCTCGACGAACTTGAACGGTCCGAGACCGATCGGATGCTGGATGAAGCTCTCCTTGGCGCCCTCGTCGGCGGGATAGATCGAGGTCAGCGCGGTGAAGAAGTAAAAGCCGGGATCGACCTTCTCGGTCAGCTTCATCTCGATGGTGAAATCGTCGATCTTCTTCAGGCCGGATATCTCCTTGGCCTGGCCCTTCTCGACTGCGGCCGCGCCCTCGATCACGCGGACATACCGCGCACCTGGAAAGGCCTTGGCGCCGTCCATGATGCGGGTGTAGGACCAGATGACGTCGTCAGCCGTCATCTTGCGGCCATTGTGGAAATAGGCGTCGTCGCGCAGCTTGAAGGTGTGAACGAGGCCGCCGCCGGAGACCACGTCCTCCTTGGCGAGTTCCAGAACCGGTTTGCCTTCCGCGGAATTCCAGATGTAGAGCGAGCGATGCAGCGCCTTGGCGTAGATCTCGTCCTGGGCGCGCTGTGTGGTGTGGATGTCGAGGCTCGTGAAACTCGAGCCATACGGCGCGGTCATGCGGATGGTTCCGCCCTTGCGTGGAGTCTGGGCCTCCACTGACCCGGCGAGCGCCAGTCCCAAACCAGCGACGATCGCAACCATCCTGAACATCATGAGTCCCCAACAACGCTGCATGCCGATCAGAGATTTGATCATTCGCAGCCCGTCGAATGCAAGCTTCGTTTTTGACGGCGACCAATGTCGGTTCCGGGAGGCCCGTTTTCAACGAGGAGACCTCCGAGACCGGGTTGCATCCCCGCAGCGATACAAGCCGCCGATTGACGCGGCGCGTCATCAGTCGGCCGGACCCGTGAACATTCTTCGCGGTCGACGCGACCAAGCTCTGGATCGTTACCTGAGCCCAGGAATCGCAAAAAATAGGGATCGCGGAAAACATGAAACGCCGTAAGCTAGGTATCCTGCTCGCCGGCAGCCTGGTCGCCGCGACGGCGGCGATGGCGATCCCGGTCACGCCGGATCCTGTCCGCGACCGCCCGACCAACACCATCCATATCAACTGGTCCCACACCACGCGGTCCAACGGGTATGTCGACGATACATGGTGGGCGCTCAGGGACCGTTGCGCCCCGGATAATCTTGGCGAGCGCCTGCTCTGCGATGCCATCGGGCTTTTGGCGGGGGCCACCAGCCGGACGTTCGAAGCCAAAATGTCCGACGACGTGGGCCTGCCGCTCGCCGACCGTTGGGGCCTGATGACCGCGAAGAATTCACCCTTCATCCGGTCGGCTCACGTTGAGACGCCGCTCGGTCTCCAGGCCGTGCTCGGCTTCTATCGCGCCGCACTCGAGCAACGCGGCTGGACTGAAAACGACGGCGCGGTCGTCGAGGCTGACAGGGCCGTCGTCGCCTTCACGACGTCAGATGGGCCGGGGCTGCTGCGGCTTGGCCGTCAGAACAACATGACGATCGCCGACCTTTCGCTGCGCAAGCTGCTGGCCGCCACGTCCGGCATCCGGCCGGCGCCGGACCGAGTGATGTTGTTGGTCGGCAACAAGACGGATGAAGCGGCCGATATCACCGTCAATGAGCGAAGCATCAGACTGGAGGCTCGCGCCGGAGAGGACCTGACGGATTCCGACGCAGCCGCTGACAAGCTGCCTGATAACCAGAAGATCGATCTGCCGCCGGGCAGGTACAAGGTCACGCTCAAGCTCGAAGGCAGCGCGGCGCAGCAGCGCGAGTTCGAGGTCGCGGCCGACGAGACCTGGGGCCTGCTGGTCGGTCCCGATGGGGCCCCGCTTCCGTTGCGGCTGTATTGAGGGCGCCTTTCTTCCCCCCGTCATGGCGAGGAGCATTTGCGACGAAGCAATCCAGACTCTTTCCGCAGTCGCAGTCTGGATTGCTTCGCTGCGCTCGCAATGACGGAGTGTGCGGGTACGCCTCTCACGACGTCTTCAAGCTGACAATTCCGGCTGCCAACCGCGCAATTTTCGCGCGGCTCCGGTGACGTGAGTGATCGTCCGAAACGTCCCCGCCTCCACCATCATCGCCCGCGCCAGCCGCACCGCGCGGGCTTCGCTGATGGCGCGCTTCTTCGGATCCTCGATCAGCTCGAAGTCGATGTTATGGGCGAGGCCGAAGATGCGGCGGATGATTTTTGCGGCGGCGAAGCCGACGGCATCCGTGAACAGGCGCTGCATGTAGGACTGCCGCTCGGCCTCCAGGCGCGCGGCGCCCTTCTCGCCGGCGAAGAGCGAGACCGGATAGACATCGCCCGCGGCGCCCGCGCGCCAGAGGTCGAGGAATTTGCGGGAAAACTCGTTCCAGACCTGCTCGACCGTCTCCAGCACCCAGGCCTCGAACGCGGCCCGCTCCCCCGGCGCGCGCTCGTGGCCACTCGATGCAAAATAGGCCATCAAGAGGTTGGCGAGCACGGCGCCGACGTCGAACCCCATCGGGCCGTAGAAGGCAAATTCCGGATCGATCACCCGCGCCTGGCTGTCCGTGACCATGATCGATCCGGTGTGGAGGTCGCCGTGCAGCAGCGCCTCGGGGCTTGCCATGAACTTCAGCTTGAGCCGGGAGATCGCGACATGCAGCTCCATGTCATCACGCAGGCTTGCGGCGAGCGCATCGAGATATGGCGCGGTCCAGCGGTTTTGTTCGGCGATACGGTAGGGATCGGTGAAGATCAAATCCTCGGTGATCTTGCATAGCGCGTGGTTGCCGGCGAAAGCCGCGATGCCCTCCTTCTTCTCGGCCGCGGACAGCGCGAGATCGGAGGTGAAGAACAGCGTGCGCGCCATGAAGGTGGTGATGTCATCGACGAAGCCGGGATATTGCGTTGCCGCAACCAGCCCCTTGCGCATGATGATGTGGGGCTCGAGCAGCTCCATCACCGTCAGCGCCAGACTCTCGCTGTGATGCAGCAAGGCCGGCACGAGGCCAGGCGCGAGCTGGGCCTGCTTCGACAGCGCCAGATATTCGTAATGGGCCCGCGACAGCGGCAACGGCCAGCTCTCGCCGACGAGGCGGACATAGGGCAGCGCCTGCTTGACGGCGACGCCGCCGCTCGCGCCCTTGACGATGAAGACGAGGTTGAGATTGCCGTCGCCGACTTCGGTGATCCCCCAGCCGGCCGGCTCGCCGCCGAGCAGCGCGGCGATATCGGGCAGGTCCGCGAGATAGTCCCGCAGGGCCGCCTCATGCAAAATCCGATAGTCCCCTGTCCGGTCCCCGTTCATGGCGATCCCATCCCACCTCTGGGCCGGATCCTTACTCCCGATGCTGGGAAGCTCGAGCCGATCGCGGCCATTCTTTGATCGGATCGTAATCGCAATCAATGCAGTCTGCCACCCGGCGCTTTTGGCTGTGCCGGTGAACAGGGAGATGGACGCAAGGTCGTGAGTATCGGGCGGCCAAGCTGGGACGCTTGGTCGCGAGCTAACGACCTGCCGATTAGGAACACAAGCGGGCCGAGACGGTTTTTGCTTTTGTGACCGTTTGAAGGAGCTGCCGATGAGCCGCGGAATGCCCTCCATGACTGCTCTTTTGGCGATGCTGGCCATCGCCGGATATCAGAACCGCGATAAACTGGCGGAGCTGCTGAAAGGCGCGGGCGCCGGCTCGACCGCTGGCGGCCAGCAGCCGCTTGGAGGCGTGCTCGGCAATCTCGGCGGCATGCTCGGCGCGGGCGGAATCGGGGGCCTGCTCAATGGCGGAATTGGTGAGCTCCTGGAGCGGTTCAACCAGAATGGGCAGGGCGAGATTGCCGATTCATGGGTGAAGCCTGGCCCCAATAAGGAAATATCCTCGCCGGAGCTCAAGCAAGCCATCGGCAGCGATGTCCTCGAGAAGCTCGCCCAGCAGACCGGGCTTTCTCAAGACGAGATCGTCACACGTCTATCCCGCGAGCTTCCTGCTGCCATCGACAAATACACGCCGGATGGACGTCTGCCCAACGCCTAGCTGCAACGGCTACTCAGAAAAGGTGTACACATGAGTCTCCTTTGGACCATCATCATCGGCTTTCTCGCCGGCGTGGTCGCCAAATTCATCATGCCGGGCGACAATGAACCGTCAGGCTTCATCCTGACGACCATTCTCGGCATCGTCGGCGCCTTCGTTGCTTCCTACCTCGGGCAAGCGCTGGGCTGGTATCGCCCTGGCGAAGGGGCCGGCCTGATCGGTGCCGTGGTCGGCGCGATCATCGTGCTGTTCGTCTACGGTCTCGTCGCCGGCCGGCAACGCCGCGCGATCTAGGCTCGCGCGGATCGTTACTCCCGCTCCAGGAAGCTCGAGCCGATCTCGGCCTTTCTTTTGATCGGATCGTAATCACAATAAACGAGGTCCGCCACCAGCGTGTAGCTGGCGCTGACGGTGTATTTGTCTGTTTTGACCGAGTTCAGGCCGATCACCGAGGTGCTCTTGCCGCCGTTCCACTTGAACGGCGTCGAGCTCTTGGCCTGCTCGCAGGCCATCACGGCTTCGTTGAAGACATAGCCCTCGACGAACGCCTTCAGCGTCCGCACCTGCACCGCCATCTTCCACTCGACATAGCCGATGGCGCCGAGACCGGCGACGATGAGCACAAGAAGCGCGACGACGATCCGCTGAAAAGTCATTTGGTCCCCCCGAAAAACAACAAACCAAGCGTGAAATTCTAAGCGCGCGAGGAGATGAAGCAAGGTGTGTCGACGAAGACGTTACACCTCTCCCCGGCGGGGAGAGGTGACACCTAGAACGGCATGCCCATGAGCTTCGACAGGCGCTCGATCGAGAGATAGCCGGCGTGATAGGCGAGCATGCCGAGGCCGTAGATGATGGCCGAGATGATCGTGGTCCAGATCAGCTTGCGGCCCATCCGGGTCAGGATCGGGGCGCCGGGGTCGGTGCCGGGCGCGCCGACGCCGTCCTCGTGCTGGCTGCGCACGCCGAACGGCAGCGTCACGAACAGCGCGACCCACCAGATGACGAAGTAGATCGCGATCGCGGTCGATATCTGGATGGCCATGGGACGGCCTTATGCCTGCTCGATTTCGACCAGCGCGCCGGAAAAATCCTTCGGGTGCAGGAACAGCACCGGCTTGCCGTGGGCACCGGTCTTCGGCACGCCGTCGCCGAGCACGCGGGCGCCCTCCTTCACCAGCGTGTCGCGCGAGGCGATGATGTCGACCACCTCGTAGCAGACATGATGGATACCGCCGTCGGGGTTGCGCTCGACGAATTTTGCGATCGGCGAGGCCTCGCCGAGCGGCTCGATGAACTCGATCTTGGTGTTGGGGAGCGTGGCGAACACGGTGATGACGCCGTGCTCGGGCAGCGGCACGGCTTCCGAGATCTGGGCGCCAAACGCGGCGCCGTAAATCCTGGCAGCCTTGACGGCGTCCTTGGTCGCGATCGCGACATGGTTGAGCCGGCCCAGCATGGTTCTCTCCCGTTAGACTGTCAGCACATGTACCAGACAGGGGGGCTTTTTGCCCCAATGTTCGTTGATGACGGCCCGGACAGCGCGTCGCACCGACTCGGCGAGAGCGTCCGCATCGCGGCGGCGCGCTCTCGGCAGTCCCTCGATCGTCGACATCACGGCGTCGAAGACGATGTCGTCGAAGGGCTCGCCTGCCCGGTTCTTCTCGGGGATGCCGACGAGATCGACCGCGGGATCGTCGGCGAGCTCGCCCTGCTCCGTCATGGCGATGGCGACGAAGGCGCAGCCGGAGAAGGCCATCCGCCGCCGCTCGACCACGGCGCGGGATTTTGAGTCCTCCAGGATCGTGCCGTCCTTGTAGAGACGGCCCGACGGGACCTCGCCAATGATGCCGGGATCGCCGGGGCCGAGCTTGACGAGGTCGCCGTTGCGGCAGAC
>NZ_JALBGZ010000469.1:0-5137 GCF_023006515.1 Bradyrhizobium sp. PRIMUS42 | reverse complement strand
AGCCGCCGAAGCCGGCGGCGAGCGAGCGCAAGCGGCAGTAGCGGCCCCATCCGTCCATCATTCATCCCTGGCGCGACAAGCTCCGCTTCGCGCGAGGGCCACCTCGTGCGGGCTGCTCAGACCCGAGACGGCGTCGCCGATACGAAAGTATGGGGGTCTGGCCGAGCCAAGGTAGGGGGAGGGCTGGCCGTCGTTGTCAGCTATATCGCGCTCAAGTCGCGCTCACGAAAAGCGCGTCGACCTTACTCACAGGGGAGGAGAGCGTGATACGTCTTTTGCTGCTGCTGCCGTTCATCGGCCTGATGATCGTGCCGTTCTACAATGTCCGGGAGCCCCATCTGTTCGGCTTCCCGTTCTTCTACTGGTATCAGCTCGCCTGGGTGCCGCTGACCTCGCTGCTCACCTACATCGTCTACAGGAGCGTGCGCCGTGCTGGCTAATGTCGATAGCGCGGCATTCGCCGTATTCCTCGCCCTGTTCATCCTCGTCACCGGCATGGGCTTCGTGGCCTCGCGGTGGCGCAAGCCGGAGACGCTCGCCCATCTCGACGAGTGGGGTCTCGGCGGCCGCAAGTTCGGCACCTGGATCACCTGGTTCCTGGTCGGCGGCGACTTCTACACCGCTTACACCGTGATCGCCGTTCCTGCGCTGGTCTATGCGGTCGGCGCTTACGGATTCTTCGCGCTGCCATACACCATCATCGTCTATCCGTTCGTGTTCGCGGTGATGCCGGTGCTGTGGAAGGTCGCCAAGGAGCGCGGCTATGTCACCGCCGGTGACGTGGTGCGCGGCGCCTACGGATCGCGCGGGCTCGAACTCGCGGTCGCGGCCACCGGCGTGCTGGCGACGATGCCCTACATCGCGCTCCAGCTCATCGGCATGGAGGTGGCAATCAAGGCGCTCGGCCTCCACGGCGAGATACCGCTCGTTCTCGCCTTCCTGGTGCTGGCGCTCTACACCTACTCGTCGGGGCTGCGCGCACCTGCGCTGATCGCCTTCGTCAAGGACATCATGATCTACATCGTGGTGATCGCGGCGATCGCGATCGTGCCGTCGAAGCTCGGGGGCTACGGCGCGATCTTCGTCGCGGCGGATGCAGCGTTTACGGCGAAAGGCGCGGGCGGCGTCCTGCTGTCACCGGCGCAGATCCTGCCTTATGCCTCGCTGGCGCTGGGCTCGGCGCTAGCCGCCTTCATGTACCCGCACACGCTGACCGGTATCTTCGCGTCCTCAGGCGGCAACACCATTCGCAAGAATGCGATGCTGCTGCCGGCCTACACGCTGCTGCTCGGCCTGCTCGCGCTGCTGGGCTACATGGGTCATGCGGCGGGCCTCAAGCTCGCGAGCAACAACGACGTCGTTCCGGAGCTGTTCAAGACGCTGTTCCCGAGCTGGTTCGCGGGCTTTGCCTTCGCCGCGATCGCGATCGGCGCGCTGGTGCCGGCAGCCGTCATGAGCATTGGCGCCGCCAATCTGTTCACTCGCAACTTCTGGAAGGTGTGGGTCGATCCGAAGGTCACTCCGGCAGGCGAGGCGAAGGTCGCCAAGATCACCTCCATGCTCGTGAAGGTCGGTGCGCTGCTCGCCATCCTGCTGATGCCGACGCAGTTCGCGCTCGACCTGCAATTGCTCGGAGGCCTCTGGATCCTTCAGACGCTGCCGGCGCTGGTGTTCGGCCTCTATCTGAACTGGTTCTCGAGCACGGCCCTCCTGGCCGGCTGGGCCGTCGGCCTTGCAGGCGGATCGTGGCTTGCCTGGTCGGACGGGCTGAAGCCGCTGCACAGCATTGATCTGGGAGCCGGGCCGGTTGCGATCTACACCGGTCTCCTGGCGCTGGCGCTCAACATCGTGGTTGCCGTCGTCGTCAACCTGGCGCTCAAGCGCAGGCCGCAGGAACGGCTGTCCCGCGAGGCGGCCTGAGTACTGCCGTCGGCGGCCGGAGATCCTCCGGCCGCCGATCTTTGCCGGAATGAATAGCCTTCCATGCAATTGAAAACGCTCTAGTATCCGCCCGCGATCCAGCCCCGCTCGGCGGATCAGACGGTCTCGGGTGAGGATGTCTTGCAGGCGTGGTTCGTTCTCGCGGTCGCTGCCGGCTATGTGACCACGCTCTTCCTGGTTGCCTGGTGGGGCGATCGGCGGAGCGCCGGAGGGCCGCTGGTTTCGCCCAACTCCTGGGCGGCTGCAATCAGCTATTGCCTGACGCTTGCTGTCTACAACACCTCGTGGAGCTTCTACGGATCGGTCGGTCGGGCCGCCACCAGCGGGCTGGACTTTGCCACGATCTATATCGGCCCGACCCTGGTGCTGCTGTTTGGCCAGACGCTCCTGTCCAAGGTGATTGCTATCGCGAAGGCGCAGAACGTCACCTCGATTTCGGATTTCATCGCCGCGCGCTACGGCAAGAGCCAAGTGCTCGCGGCCTTCGTGACGCTCGCATCGCTGCTGAGCGTGCTTCCCTACATCGCGCTTCAACTCAAGGCGGTCGGCAAGAGTTTCGATTACCTGATCCTCCAGCCTGAACGGGCCGGCGGCGAGGCGCTGCGCTTCTGGCAGGATTCCGCGTTCGGCGTTGCCGCGTCGATGGCGCTGTTCGCGATCGTATTCGGTGTCCGGCACGTCCACGCCAGCGAGCATCATCGCGGCCTGATGCTCGCGATCGCCTTCGAAAGCATCGTCAAGCTGCTCGCATTCCTGATCGTCGCGCTGTTCGTGCTGTTCGGCCTGTCCGGCGGGCCGGCCGCTCTCCTGTCGCAGCTCCAATCCGAGCCGCAACTGGCTGGGATTCTGACTTTCGATCCGACGCAGCCGGTATGGCCTGCGACAATCATCATCTCGGCGATCGCCTTTCTGTGCCTGCCGCAAGCGTTCCATGTCGCCGTCGTCGAGAACGAGAGCCCGGACCATACGCGTACCGCGGCATGGCTCTACCCGGCCTATCTTGCGCTGTTCAGCCTGCTGATCCTGCCGATCGCCGCGGCCGGTCTCACCCGGTTCGGCGCGATGATGGACCCCGACACCTACGTCATCTCGCTGCCGATTGCGGCGGACGCGGGCGCCGTCAGCCTGATTGCGTTCCTCGGCGGGCTGTCGGCTGCCACCGGCATGGTGATCATGACGTCCGTCGCGCTCAGCACCATGCTTTGCAACGACGTCATCATGCCGCTGCTGCTGCGCTTGCCCGTCTTCGGCCTGCGCGCGCGGAGCCGTCCGATGACTTCGGTGCTAGTGGTGGTGCGCCGGCTCTCGATCCTCGGCATCCTGCTGCTCGCCTATCTGACGCACCGTCTGGTCAACCAGTCCTATCCGCTCACAGTGATCGGTCTTCTGTCGTTCGTCGCGGTCGCGCAATTCGGACCGGCGTTCGTCGGCGGCCTGTTCTGGCCTCGTGCCAACAAGGCCGGCGCCTCGGTCGGAATCGCAGCTGGATTCTTCATCTGGGCCTACACGCTGCTGCTTCCCTCTGCCGCGCCGCTCTGGCCCGCTCTCGAGGAGATCGTTCGCCAGGGCCCGTGGCAGCTCGCCTGGCTCAAGCCGAACGCGCTGTTTGGCCTCGAAGGGGTCGATCCGATCTCGCACTCCACGCTCTGGAGCCTCGGCGCCAACCTTGTCTGCTTCCTGGTGGTCTCGGCGCTCGGACGGCAATCGACCGTCGAGCGCAATCAGGCCGCGGCGTTCGCCGATGGGGTCGTCCGCGAATCAATTCCGAAATTGTCCACGCGCGTGGTGGTCCGGCTCGACGATCTGCGCGCGCTGGCGCTGCGGTTTGTCGGCGCGGAGCGCGGGGCGGCGTCGTTCGATGGCTATCTTGCCGCTCGCATTTCCGGCACCGGGCCGCGGCTCGATCCATCAGGGCTGGTCGATCTCGACTCGATCCGGTTTACCGAGAACCTGCTTGCCGGCGCGATTGGCGCCGCCTCGGCGCGCGTGGTGATCGCGTCGTCGCTGGAAGGGCACTCGCTGTCGCGGCGGGCAGCGATGGCGATGCTCGACCAGGCCTCGGAGGCGTTGCGCTTCAACCGCAGCCTCTTGCAGAGCACGCTCGAGAGCGTGCCTCAGGGCATTTGCGCGTTCGATGCCGAGTTCAACATCACGGCATGGAACGGCCGTTTCATCGCGCTCCTGGACCTGCCGCCGGACTTCGTGCGCGTGGGGCTTCCACTGGCGGACCTCATCGCCTTCAACGTCGAGCGCGGCGAATATGCCGCGTCCGAATTCGCAGCGCTCCTGGTCAATCGTGACGTCGCCACGCAGAGCTGGCCCTATCTGTACGAGCGCAAGCGGCCGGATGGCACGGTGCTTGAGATCGTCTACGACCGCGTCGCCGAGGGCGGCTACGTCTCGACCTATACCGACGTGACCGAGCGTCACCGTACCGCCGAAGCCTTGCGGCGTGCCAATGAGGGGCTGGAGCTGCGTGTCCGCGAGCGGACCGAGGCGCTCGAGCAGGCGAAGGCGGAGGCCGAGCAGGCCAATCTCGGCAAGACTCGCTTCCTGGCGGCGGCCAGCCACGATCTGCTGCAGCCGCTGAACGCGGCCCGTCTGTTTCTGTCTGCGCTCGACGAGAGCCTGCATGGCTCCTTGCGAACTGATGATGCCGGCAAGGAGCGCACCTTGGCGAGCAGCGCGATTACGGCGCTGCGCTCGACCGAGCATGTCCTCGACAGACTGCTCGACATCTCTTCCTACGATGCCGGCGCCGTTCGCGCCGAGGTGTCCGACTTCCCGATCGCGGAGCTGCTGGTGCAGTTGAACGTCGAATTCTCGGCCATGGCCCGCGAACGCGAGCTCGTCCTCCGCGTCGTCGGTTGCCGCCTCGCGGTGCGCAGCGATCCGCACCTGCTGCGTCGGATCCTGCAGAACCTGCTGTCAAACGCGCTTCGCTACACGCCCAAGGGACGCATCCTGCTCGGCTGCCGGAGGCAGGGCGGCGCGCTGCGCATCGAGGTCTGGGATACCGGCGTTGGGATCGCGGCGGAGGACCAGAAGCGCATCTTCGAAGAGTTTCAGCGCCTCGCGCCCGGGCCGGAGAAGGGATTGGGCCTGGGGCTCGCCATCGTCGATCGTGTGTCGCGGCTGCTGGGCCATGCCGTCGATGTCCGTTCGCGCCCGGGACATGGTTCGTGCTTTGCGGTCA
>NZ_JALBGZ010000468.1:0-5147 GCF_023006515.1 Bradyrhizobium sp. PRIMUS42 | reverse complement strand
CACCGCGCGTTCGTCGACATGTGTGCAGCCGAGCGCGAACGCGCCTTGCCCGGGCGTTTCGACGATGATCTTCGGCTTGTTCGGTTCGGCCGCGCGCGCAGGGATGCGCGCGGCGACGAAGGTGCCGGAGCCAACGGTGGCTTCGGCAAAGCCGTCAGCGATCAGGCGCTCATAGGCGGTGACGACGGCGTTGCGCCGAAAGCCCGTTTGCTTCGCCAGCGTGCGTGACGGCGGCAGCGGCTCGCCAGGCTTGACGAGGCCGGAGACGATCATCTCGCACAGCGCCTGATAGAGCCGATGCGCGGCGGAGGCGCCGGCCGTGACGTGCGGGCCGGCGAGATCGAGCGACAGCTCGGTCTTGGCCGGGGAGGGAAGAGAATTGGTCGGAATTTTTTGCATGGAATTGGAACTATCGCAGACCAAATGCGCCGCTACAA
Source organism: Bradyrhizobium sp. PRIMUS42 (assembly GCF_023006515.1). Lineage (NCBI taxonomy): Bacteria > Pseudomonadati > Pseudomonadota > Alphaproteobacteria > Hyphomicrobiales > Nitrobacteraceae > Bradyrhizobium > Bradyrhizobium sp. PRIMUS42. The sequence goes on along the minus strand of NZ_JALBGZ010000468.1, from coordinate 4,710 downwards.
CTACTCCGGATCTTTCCAATCCGATCAGGAGCGGCCGTGAGCCAGACCGAGACCACCAATTCCTATCCGACCTCCGCGCGCAGCCAGGTGAAGCGCCGGCACGATCGCGGCTTCTACGATCACGACACGGTTCATCGCATCCTGGATTCCTCGATGCTCTGCCATGTCTCCTACGTGATCGACGGCCAGCCCTATTGCACGCCGACCTTCTTCTGGCGCGAGGGCACCAGGCTCTACTGGCACGGCTCGAGCGCAAGCCGGATGTTGCGCAGCCAGACCAAGGGCGAGCGCGTGTGTCTCACGGTCGCCCATCTCGACAGCCTCGTGCTGGCGCGCTGCGGCTTCAACCATTCCGCCGACTACCGTGCGGTGATGGCATTCGGCACCGCCTATCTCGTTACCGATCCCAGCGAGAAGGAGCGCGCGGTGATCGCGATGGTCGATCGCTTCTTCCCGGATCGCACCGCGAGTCTCAGGGCGAGCAACACCCAGGAGATCAAGGCGACGTCCTTCATCGCGATGGAAATCGAGGAAGCCTCGGCCAAGATACGCGCCAAGGGTGTTGCTGACGACGACGAGGACTATGCGTTGCCGATTTATGCCGAACGCATCCCGGTGCGCACCGTGATCGGCGCGCCGGAACCGTGCCCGCGCCTGCTCGACGGCGTCACGCGTCCTGCGACGTTGAATGGCTATTCGGAAGGGCGCCTGCTCGAAGATGCATTGCGGGATGCTTATTTTGTGGAGTACCCGAACGGCTGAAATCGGTTAGCTTGCGCACTCCTTGGGACCATTGGAATGCCTGGAGTTGCCTGATGAATGCCGAAACGCAGCAGAGGATTCTCGACGCCGTCGATGCCGGCTTCGAAGCCCAGCTTGCCACCACACGCGATTTCGTCGCGATCCCTTCGACCCGCGGGGCGGAGGGGCCGTGTCAGGACATGATCGGCGACCTCCTGCGCGAGCGTGGCTATGAGGTCGACGACTGGCACATCGATGTCGATGATCTCAAGGATCTGCGCGGCTTCGGCCCGATAGAGCATGATTTCTCCAAAGCACGTTCGGTGGTGGGCACCTACCGTCCGCAAACGAACGGCGGCAAATCGCTGATCCTGCAGGGCCACTGCGATGTGGTGCCCGCTGGCCCGCTGGAATTGTGGGACACGCCGCCGTTCTCGCCCGTCATCAAGGACGGCAAGATGTTCGGCCGTGGCGCCTGCGACATGAAGTCGGGCACCATCGGCGCGCTCTATGCCCTCGATGCGATCAAGGCCGCGGGCTTCAGGCCGACGGCACGGATCCACTTCCAGTCCGTGATCGAGGAGGAGAGCACAGGCGTCGGCGCGCTCTCGACGCTGCAGCGCGGCTATCGTGCGGATGCCTGCTTCATTCCGGAGCCGACCGGCGGCAAGATGGTGCGCTCGCAGGTCGGCGTGATCTGGTTTCGCCTGCGCGTGAAGGGCCATCCGACGCATGTCGCCTTTGCCGGCTCCGGCGCGAATGCGATCATGGCCGCCTATCATTTGATCCAGGCGCTGCAGAAGCTGGAGATCGAATGGAACGAGCGCGCCAAAGCTGACAGGCACTTCAAGACGCTCAACCATCCCATCAACTTCAACCCCGGCATCATCAAGGGCGGCGACTGGGCTTCCAGCGTGCCGGCCTGGTGCGATGTCGATTGCCGGATTGCGGTTCTGCCGGGTTGGTCGATCGCCGACCACCAGAAGGAGATCATGGCCTGCGTCGCTGCCGCGGCGCGCAACCACCGCTTCCTTGCCAATAATCCGCCGGAGATCGAATGGTCGGGCTTCCTGTCGGAAGGCTATGAACTGACCGACGCCGCCGCGCCGGAGGCTGCGTTCGGCAAAGCGTTCGGCAAGGTCTATGGCGGCGCGGTCGAGGACCTCGTCTTCACCGCGCTCACCGACACCCGCTTCTATGGCCTCAACCACGGCATTCCGAGCCTGTGCTTCGGTGCCAGCGGCGGCGAGATGCACGGCTTCAACGAATATGTCGAGCTGGAGTCGCTGAAGAAAGCGACCAAGGCGATGGCGCTGTTCATCGCGGAATGGTGCGGAGTGGAGAACGCGTAGCCGTCGCTCCGTTCGCGGTGCCGTAGGGTGGGCAAAGGCGCCTTTGCGCCGTCCCCACGAGTCTTATTCGACATAACCAGCGCGTGGGCACGCGCCGCTTTGCCCATCCTACGGCTGGAGCGCTCAGCTGCCTGACCCTCCGGATCCTCCTAAATCCTTTAAGCTTAAAATAAAGACTAGGATGCGGCATTGACCGGTGGCAGACTGGCGGCGAGTTCGCGAGTCCTCGGGAGTCACAATGCGCGATTGGGATGATGCTTATGCCAATTCGGCCCATATCCCCGGCTCGGACAAGATGCCCGCGTTGTGGTTGGAGCGAGCCGCGGCGTATCGTGCCGGGCTGAGGAACTTTCGCGCCGACATCGCCTATGGCGCCGGGGAGCGCCAGAAGCTCGACCTGGTCCTGCCCGACGGCGACAGCAAGGGGCTCGTCGTCTTCGTCCATGGCGGCTACTGGATGCGCTTCGACAAGTCGACCTGGACCGATCTCGCCGAAGGCGCGCGGCACCATGGCTGGGCCGTGGCGCTGCCGAGCTACACGCTGACGCCGGCTGCGCGCATCTCCGACATCACCGCCGAAATCACCGCCGCGATCGCGAAAGCGGCCTCGCTTGTCGCAGGTCCGATCCACCTCGCCGGCCACTCGGCCGGCGGCCATCTCGTCACGCGCATGCTGTGCGATGACAGCCGGCTGGAGCCCGCCGTCTACAGCCGCATTGCCGGCACGCTCTCGATCAGCGGCCTGCACGACCTGCGTCCGCTGCTCAAGACCAAGATGAACGAGACACTGGGCATGACCATGGAGGAAGCGACGCTCGAAAGCGCGGCGCTGCATTTGCCGCGTGGGCATTCGCCCGTGACCGCCTGGGTCGGCGGCGGCGAGCGGCCCGAATTCATCCGCCAGTCCGACCTGATGGCCAATGTCTGGACCGGCTTCGACGTGCCGACGCGCCTCGTCGTCGAGCCGGCGCTGAACCATTTCACCGTGATCGACGGGCTCAAGGATCCGTCGTCGCAGATCACCGCGCGCCTGATCGGCCTCGACTGAGCAGGCCGGTATGATCGATCGAGAGGGCCAGCCATGACGTCCAGCGATTACGATCCTGCGAATGAAGGCGCCGAGACCGATTTCGCCCGGCGGATGTCCTATGGCGACTACCTGGCGCTGGATGCGATCCTCGGCGCGCAGCATCCGCTCTCGGAAGCGCATGACGAGATGCTGTTCATCATCCAGCATCAGACCACCGAGCTGTGGATGCGCCTTGCCATCCACGAGCTCAGCGCCGCGCGCCGCGCCATCGCCATGGACGAGGTGCAGCCTGCAATGAAGATGCTGGCGCGGATGTCGCGCATCTTCGAGCAGCTCAACAACGCCTGGGACGTGCTGCGCACCATGACGCCCAGCGAGTACACGCGCTTCCGCTCGCAGCTCGGACAGTCCTCGGGCTTTCAGTCGCGGCAATACCGGCTGATCGAATTTCTGCTCGGCAACCGCAATCACGCCATGCTCAAGCCGCACGCGCACGATGTGGAGACGACGAAGCTGCTCGAGGCCGAACTCGCGACGCCCAGCCTCTATGACGAAGTGCTGCGGCTCGCCGACCGCAACGGGCTCAAGATGCCGGCCGCGGTGCTGGCTCGCGATGTTCGCGAGACCCACAGCTTCAACGAAGGCGTGCTGCAGGCCTGGCGTGTCGTCTACGAGGCGCCGGAGACGCATTGGATGCTCTACGAGCTCGCCGAGAAACTCGTCGACTTCGAGGATTATTTCCGCCGCTGGCGCTTCAACCACGTGACCACGGTCGAGCGTGTCATCGGCTTCAAGCGCGGTACCGGCGGCACCGGTGGTGTCAGCTATCTCAAGCGCATGCTGGAGGTGGAGCTGTTCCCCGAGCTCTGGCGCGTCCGCACGATTCTGTAGAGATTTTCCATGACCAAGCTTCGCGTCTACGACGACACCAAGGCGCTGTTCCATCTGCCCGACGGTGTGATCTATCTCGACGGCAATTCGCTCGGCGCCCTGCCGCTTGGCGTTGCCGAGCGGGTCAACCGCGTCATCACCACCGAGTGGGGCAATGAGCTGATCCGGGCCTGGAACACTGCCGGCTGGTATGCCCAGCCGCGTCACGTCGGCGATCGCATCGCGCGGCTGATCGGTGCGGAGGCCGGATCCGTAATGGTCGGCGACACGTTGTCGCTGAAGGTCTATCAGGCGCTCGCCGCCGCGCTCGACATGAGCGCATCGCGCATGGTCATCCTCTCGGACACCGGCAATTTCCCGACCGATCTCTACATGGCCGAGGGCCTGATCGCGACGCTCGGGCGCGGCCACCAATTGCGCCTGGTGGCGCCGGAGGAGATCGAGGATTCGTTGTCCGAGGAGATCGCGGTCCTCTACATCACCGAGGTCGATTACCGCACCGGCCGCCGCCACGACATGGCGAAGCTGACGGCGAAAGCGCATGCGCTCGGCATCGTCACGGTCTGGGATCTCGCCCATTCCGCCGGCGCGCTGCCGGTCGATCTTGCGGGCACCGGCGCCGATTTCGCCGCCGGCTGTACCTACAAATACATCAATGCCGGCCCCGGCGCGCCGGCGTTCCTGTACGTCGCGCCG
>NZ_JALBGZ010000467.1:0-5152 GCF_023006515.1 Bradyrhizobium sp. PRIMUS42 | reverse complement strand
GCACGGTCGAGGCCCGCGCCATCGCGAGCTCGGCCGGCCTCGGCTTCACGGTGCTGGCAAAGTCGAGCAGGATTTCCGCATAGGAGAGCCGGTCGTCGATGATCTCGATTGCCTCGGCGTCGCTGATGATCTCAGCGAGCTCGGCGAGGCGCGCCAGCTGCCACCACGAGAACGGGCTGAACCAGAACACCGCGCGGTTGAGGCGCCAGCAGGAGGACATAGAAATCCCGGTTGGCGACATGCGCGCCTTCATGCGCGAGCACGGCGAGGCGCTTCTTGGCGTCCCAGCTGGTGAATTGCGGCGGCGCCAAAATGGTCGAGCCGAAGGTGACGGGGCCGCCCACATCGCGGCTGACGCGCACGTCGGCCTCGAGCATCTGCGGGCCCTTCATCGGCTTTGCCGCGCGCGCAAGACGCCAGGTCAGGCAGAGACCGATCGCGAGTCGCAGCAGCAACAGGCCTGCAATGCCGGCATAGACGATGGTGGCGATCAGCCACCAATTGATCGGCAGCCCAGCTTTGGGCGGCGGCGGTGCGACGGCTACCCCGGGCACCACGGGCAGCGCGGGCTGCGGCATCTCCAGCATCGAGATGTCGGCCGGCAGAAAATCAGTCGGCTGATCGTGAGCGTCGGCCAATGCATCACGAAGGGCATCGCCAGCGAGGCCAGCAGCACGACGACCCAGGCCGTCATGTGAACGTGCGGATTACGCACGCGAAACAGGTTGAGACCGAACCAGACGACGCCTCCCAGCACAAGGGAGCGCAGTGCCGCCTCCGCCAGAGTTGCGATCATTCTTTCTTCACTCCCCTCGCCTTCTTTGCCTTGGCCACCTGGTCCGCCAGCTCGCGCAATTGCTGCTGGTCGAGCATCTTGTTGTCCACCATGCCGACGAGGACCTCCTCGATCGAGCCGTTGCAGAACCAGTCGACGATGCGCTGCACCGCCTTGGCCGCCACCTTCGCGCGCTCCTCGGCGGCGTGATAGACATAGGTGCGGCCGTCCACGGTGTGGCGAGCATAGCCCTTTTCCTCGAGCCGGCGCAGCACGGTGCGGACCGTCGATTCCTTCAGACGACGCGACAGACGTTCACGCACGATCTCGGCCGTGACGGGACCATGGGCCCAAACCAATTGCATGACCTCGCGCTCGAGGTCGCCCAGCTCGGGCAAACGATCGTCCATGGCACCAGACCTTGCGTCTTGAGTTCTTCTTGTAACGCTACAGACTGTCGCATATGGGGTCGCGCCATACAATGGCGATTCCACCTGAGATGGTGGCGCGATGCTGACCTAACGTGGAATGAGCTTGGGTTGGATCAAGAGCCCGCGGGCTCGGTGCATTTCTCCCGCTTGCGGGAGAGGTCGGCGCAACGCGCCGGGTGAGGGTTCTCTCCTCTTGGGGGTTCTCGATCGCGGAGATACCCTCTCCCCAGCCCTCCCCCGCAAGCGGGGGAGGGAGCACACCTCCCTTTACGTCAGCGGGCTAACCGAGCCGTTTGGGATGTACAAGCCCCTAGTAATGCGGCTCGTACATCTGGGACTGGACCAGGGCCTTGACGTCGTTGGGCGCCGGCCCGTCGGCGAGCCCGCGCTGATAGGCGACGTCCGCAACGGCCGCGGCGATGCGAACCGAGACCTCGCGAATGCGCGGCAGCGCCGGATAGAGACTGCCCTGCGCGAGGTCGTCCTTGCCGACGCAATCGGCAAGCGTGTGGGCCGCCGCCATGAACATCTCGTCGGTCACCAGCTTCGAGCCGCTGGCAATGACGCCGAGGCCGACGCCGGGGAAGATGTAGGAATTGTTGCCCTGGCGCGGCACGAAGCTGCGGCCGTTGAGCTTCACCGGGTCATACGGGCTGCCGCAGGCAAACAGCGCACGGCCCTCGGTGTAGCGATAGGCATCCTCCGCCGAGCATTCGGCCTTCGAGGTCGGGTTGGAGAGCGCAAACACGATCGGCTGTTCGTTGAGCGCGGCCATGGTCTTGAGCACGTCGGGCGTGAAGGCGCCGCCGACCGCGGCAACGCCGATGATCGCCGTCGGCTTCAGCGTCTTGATCGCGGTGAGGAAGTCGGCGATCGGCGCCTGGTCGGTGTGGGCGTAGCGGAGCTTGTGGCCGGACAGGCCATCACGACCGCTGACGACGAGGCCGCGGGAATCCACCAGCCAGTTGCGCCGCAGCGCTTCGGCCTCCGTTGCGCCCTCCGCCATCATCGCAGACACCACGAGATCGGCGATGCCGGTCGCCGCCTCGCCTGCGCCCAGGAACAGGATCTTCTGGTCCTTCAGCTTGCCGCCGGAGACGCGCAGCGCGGAGAACAAGCCGGCGAGCGCTACTGCCGCGGTGCCCTGGATGTCGTCGTTGAAGACGCAGGCTTCGTCCCGATATTTGTGCAGCAGCTTGAACGCCGAATGGTTGGCGAAATCCTCGAACTGGATCAGCACGCCCGGAAAGGTCTGTCGCGCAGCTTGCATGAACTCGTCGACGAAGCTGTCATAGGCTTCGCCCGCGAGCCGCCGCTCGCGCAGGCCGAGATAATAGGGGTCGTTCAGGAGCTCTTCGTTGTTGGTGCCGACGTCGAGTACAATAGGCAGGCACAGCTCGGGGTGCACGCCGGCGCAGGCCGAATAGAGCGAAAGTTTGCCGACCGGGATGCCCATGCCGTTGGCACCGAGATCGCCAAGTCCCAAAATGCGCTCGCCGTCGGTGACGACGATCAGCTTGGCCGGATAGGGCCAGTTCTTCAGTAGCTCGGCGATCTGGCCGCGGTCGCGCGAGGAGATGAACATGCCGCGCGGCCGCTGGAAGATCAGGCCGTATTTCTGGCAGGCGAGCCCGACCGTCGGCGTGTAGATGATCGGCTGGATCTCGTCGATATTGTCGACGACTACGCGGAAGAACAGCGCCTCGTTGCGATCATGCAGCGCGTTCAGCGCGACATATTTTTCGAGGTCCGTCGGCAGCGTGCGCAAATTGGTGAGGACGCGCTGAGCCTGCGTCTCCATCGTCAGCACGCAAGGCGGCAGGAGGCCGCGCAGGCCGAGTGCTTCGCGCTCGGATTCCGTGAAGGCGGTGCCCTTGTTGAGCAGGGGATCGCGCAGCAGCGCCATGCCTTGCGGCGGATTGGACGACGTCGATTGGGCAACGACCCGGGCAGGTCTATTCACGAATTCCCCCAAGAAGCTTCACGTTGAACAGCGCACATTGTCGGCCAGCGCTCCAACGAGATCAAGGACGTAGAGACCGAAGCGCCGATTGTGATCTCGCACCGCAGCGAGATCGTCGCGAACAACAGGCGGCACGCGAGAAAAGGTTAACGCGGCGAGGCTATTCAGGCTTGATGTTCGCGGCCTTCACGATCGGCCACCATTTCCCGGTCTCGGCCTTCTGGAAAACGGCGAGCGCTGCGGGTGTCTGCTGCTCCGGCGGCGGAATCTCCTGCCCCAGTTCGGCAAAGCGCTGCTTGACCGCGGCATTGGCGAGCACGGCGACGATGGCCGCGTTGAGCTTGGCGACGATGTCCTTCGGCGTGTTCTTCGGTGCCCAGATGCCGTGCCAGTAGGAAATATAGAGCCCGGGCAAGCCCGCCTCGTCGACGGTCGGGATATCCGGGGCGGACGCAAGCCGCGTCGGCGAGGTCACCGCGAACGCCTTGATCGCGCCGCTCTTGGCATGCGCCAGCGAGTTCGCCGCCTGGTCGAACATGATGTCGATCTGCCCCGCCACGAGATCGATCATGGCGGGCCCGGCGCCGCGATAGGGCACGAACTGGAAGTCGGCGCCGGTCTTGTCCTTGAAGAAGACGGCGGCGACATGCGCTCCCGTGCCCGCCCCCGAGGTCCCCGCGGTGGCCTTGCCGGGATTGGCCTTCAGCCACGCGATCAGCTCCTTCAGATTATTGGCCTCGAGCGACTTGCGGCCGACGATGAGCTGCGTGCCCATCGCGATCAACGCGATGGGTTCGAAATCACTTACGACGTCATAAGGCAGGTTGAGGATCGCGCCGTTCAGCACATGGGTGCCCCAATGGCCGATCGTGATGGTGGTTCCATCAGGCGTTGCGCGTGCGACGCGGGCGCCGGCGATGCTGCCGGAGGCGCCGGCGACGTTCTCGACCACGACCGTGGTGCGCAGCTCGGCTGCGATCCGATCGGACAGGATCCGCGCCAGCGTATCGGTCGGGCCGCCCGCCGCGAACGGTACGATGAGGGTGATCGGACGCGAGGGAAACGCTTGCGCATGACCCGGCGTCGTCCACGCCGCAGATCCGGCCAACGCGCACAAGACGATCACATGACCGCGCAAGACGGCCCACAGCCCTCGTATCATTCCACCCACCCATTGTCGTCGCCCGCATTTTGGCAGCGAGCTGGAGGCAGAGTGAACGCTGCCGGGTCGATGGAGGCAAGCCGGAAATTTCCGCCGGGCGACTATCCGGCCGCGCGCCGCGGCGTCAGATGGGCCGAGCCATCTGCCGGCGGGGCGATATGCATCAAGATGGTCTGGGTGGCGGATGCGACGTCGATGCCGTTCTGCTGGAAGCGCAACTTCATGCGGCGGTTGAATTCGCGCTGGACCGGCCAGCGGCCGGCCTCGGTGCAACGGATCTGGCCGACGATCGACACCATCGCGCCGTCGACCTTGTCGATGCCCCACAGATCGAGGTCGCCGCGGATCAGCGCGCGGAATTCGGGTTCGCGGCGCATCTCGTCGACGATGTCCTTGAGGATCTGGCCCGCGCGGTCGGTGTCTTCCTTGTAGGCGACGTTGACGCTGACCGAGGCATTTCCGGCGCCGCGGCTGGCATTGGTGATGGTCGTGACGGCGCTGAACGGCACGATGTGCACGGCACCGTCACCGGCGCGCAGGCGGATGGTGCGGATCGAGACGTTCTCGACCACGCCCGAGAGGCCGGAGACGCTGACATTGTCGCCGACCTGCACGGTGTTCTCCAACAGCAGGAACAGGCCGGTGATGAGGTCCTGCACCAGCTTCTGCGAGCCGAAGCCGATGGCGATGCCGACGATGCCGGCACCGGCCAGCAGCGGCGCGACATTGACGCCGATCTCGCTCAGCGTCGTAAGGCCGACCACGGTCGCGATCAGGCAGAGCAGCGCGGTGCGCAGCATCGGCTGGAAGGTGCGCAGGCG
>NZ_JALBGZ010000466.1:0-5156 GCF_023006515.1 Bradyrhizobium sp. PRIMUS42 | reverse complement strand
AACTCGACGCCGAGCCGGTCGACGGGGGCAGGGCACCGATGGTGATCGATGCCATCGCGCTGCCGCCGCCGTGTCCCGTACCGCTACCGGAGACGTACCCATGACCAGCATAGCCGCCGCGCTCGCCGATGCACTGGAGGACGGTGGATGGCGCGCAAAGGCCCGTCCGAGCCAGCTACCGCCGCCGGGCGACTGGAATGGGTGGATGATCCTCGCCGGCCGCGGCTTCGGCAAGACTCGAGCCGGGGCAGGTTGGGTGCACGATCTCGTCGAGACCCGCCAGGCCGGCCGCATAGCCCTGGTCGCAGCCACGGCGGCCGATGCGCGCGATACGCTGGTCGAGGGAGTGTCGGGCCTGCTCAACACGGCGCCGGCGTGGAATAGGCCGATCTACGAGTCGAGCAAGCGCCGGCTGACCTGGCCGAACGGTGCGGTCGCGACCACCTTTTCCAGTGAGGAGGCCGACCGGCTTCGCGGCCCCGAGCACGACGCGGCATGGGCGGACGAGCTGGCCGCATGGACGGACGTGCAGGGCACATGGGATATGCTGCAATTCGGTCTGCGCCTGGGTAAGCGCCCGCGCTGGCTGGTGACCACGACCCCGAGGCCGATCAAGCTGCTCAAGGAGCTGCTGGCGCGTCAGGGCAAAGACGTCGTCGTGACGCGGGGCTCCACCTTCGAGAACGAAGCCAACCTTGCGCCCACGTTCTTGGCGGCCATCCGCCAGCGCTACGAGGGGACGCGGCTTGGTCGACAGGAGCTGAACGCCGAACTGCTTTCAGATAACCCCGGGGCACTCTGGCAACTGGAATGGTTAGACCGCGATCGCGTTTCGGCGGCACCGGAGCTGCGCCGCATCGTGGTAGCGATCGATCCGGCCGTCTCGAATAACGAAGGTTCGGACGAAACGGGAATAATTGTTGCCGGCGTGGCGCGCGACGGAGCGGTCTACGTGCTCGAAGATTGCTCGGGTCGGTACGCGCCGCACGAATGGGCAGCGAAGGCGATCGACGCTTACCGCCGCCACAAGGCAGACCGGATCCTGGCCGAAGTGAACAACGGCGGCGCCATGGTCGAGGCGACGATCCGCGCGCTCGACTCCCGTGTGAGCTTCAAGGCCGTGCACGCCAGCCGCGGCAAGGTGGTGCGCGCCGAGCCGATCGCCGCGCTCTACGAACAGCGCAAGGTTCACCACGTCGGCGGCTTCGATGTGCTGGAAGATCAGATGTGTGCGTTCACGTCGGATTTCGATCGCGCCAAGGTCGGCTATTCGCCGGATCGTGTCGACGCGTTGGTGTGGGCGCTAACCGAACTGAGCGGGCCGCAACACACGACGAGTTCATGGGAGTTGCGGATTTGAAACGCTAAACAGGCGGCAGATTTTTCGGCATCTTCATGGGAAAGATGAGTCTCATGAACCACGGTCGGCGCACATGTTCGCGTGCCAGCGCCTGATAGATTTTTCTGGCCTTCTGAGGATCCTTCTCACCGATCTTGGCGATGGCCAGTACATTCGTTAGGTCTTGAAGTGGCATACCTCCGTTGCTGAGAAGCGTGAGCAATAGTGTGAAAAAATCGCACGTCAAAACGAAGGTGATTACCCAAACGCTCACCGAAAGCGAAAAACTGGGATTCAGATAGATATCCCTCAGAATGCACCAGTGAACGTAAGCCGCACCAGCAGTGTGCAGAGAACCAGCATTATCCCGAGTAGGCCAATCAAGCCTATGAAAGCAAGAAATCCCCAACCAACGCTCGCGTGGCCATAGGCAACGCCTGGTAGAAACCAGAAATTGGTTCCGAGTCCCAGCCCTAGGAATTCAGACACGTCCTTGTCGCCTTTGCTTCGCCGATCGACAAAGCTCGCAACGATTTCGTCCAAGATCCCGAGGTAGTGGTTCAACATTGCTGAGCCGCACCCGACAAATGCCGACGCAACAATGAGTACCTCGCGCAGATTCTTAGATGCTTTAGGCGAAACGCCGAAAACCGTTACACTTGCCTCGACAGGAATGAGCGAAAGCATTAGGAACGCAAAGATGGGTATCTGAGCGGCGAATAGCTTAAAGGTGATCGAGCGCGCGGCGCTGCGGCGTTTCAGAATGGATTCCAAATAGTCTTTATCGAATACATCAGCGTGTTTCCTTAGAACTTCCTTGAAACGCTCCTTGCGCATAGTGCTGAATCGCCACCACACGCGGGTATGCATTCTAGGCTTGCGCATTTAGTCACCCGTTGCCTCGGTGATGCGCACGCGAAGCGAACCATCGTCCTCATAGGACGCATTCATTTTCCTGTGCAAAGTCATCTGTAGCTCCGCCGTTGCCGGATCAACGGGAATACTCTTGATTGCCAAGGGAAGGTGGAAGTCGCCCTTGAACAATGCGGCCATGCCGACTCTAATCGCGTTTGCATCTTCCTCCATTCTCCCATGGGCATTCGGGAAATAGATGCGATTCATTTGGGCGGCGCTGAACGCATAACCGACTCGCTGCCCGATCGCCGCGAGCAGTTTCGTGAAAAGATCGATTCTGCGTTGACCCCACAAGGCATCCACTTCGGTACTCTTCGTAAGGTGTTCGAAGTATTCTTCCCATGCGTCGATGATTGGTTTGTCACCATAGAAATCAATCGGCACCGCATTTATTGCTTCGACGTGTGCAGCTGTTAGGTTGGCGGCGCGCGTTGCCATGAGCGTGCGAAATATGTTGAAGCGGCGGTCCCGCTTTTCGCGATAGCCCTCAATCCACTTCTGCGCCTGAACGGCCAGGATAGGTCCGATCAGTGTGCATGCGGCGATAACAGCGTCTGACATTTTCAAAATTGAAGCGGCTTCCTCAGCCATAGATTTCTCTCCCAGCGAATCAACGACGGATCGTTGCACAACCCGCGCGCACGCTGGGCGGTACTTCATCGCTGTCCGACCTATTCACAGCCCTTGTCGCGCTACATGTCGCGCCGAGTAGCCGGGAGTTGTGGGGAGTCGTTGGAAGTATTGAGCAATTTTGCGCAACAAGCGCAACACAAAATCGGCCACTTGGATTGCTGTAAGTGATTGAAATATTTGGCGATCCCAGCAGGACTCGAACCTGCAACCCGCGGAGTAGAAATCCGCTACTCTATCCAGTTGAGCTATGGGACCGTCGCTGCGCCAGCCTCCGTTTGGGGGCCGGCCGTTCATCTACCATGCCAAATATGAAAAATATCGTGTTTCGCCAAGTCTGAACCGAACCGTTTTCCTCAGAGCCGCGACAAAGCGAGACGGTGGCATGTCAGGGTGCCGGGTTGAGCGGCTGCGGACTGGACGATGGATCACATCGCCGGGAACGCTGACCAGCTTCCGGGATGTGGCCGCCGATCGACGGGTCAGGTATCGCTGCGCCATCAGGACGGCGTGCGTGGCGATAACTTGATCGGTCTCCTCTGGGCTTGCCTTTCCATGGCGAATGCGACGATTTGCACCTTTGGTTCCATCGCCTTGAGTCTGTCACCTTTCCGCGCATTTCTGCTGCCTGCGGGCGGCTGTCCGCGATTTCCGGGAGTCCATCATGATCGGTCTTGTTCGCGCCGTCACATTCTGCGCCGCGCTGGCGCTCGGCCTTAGCGCGGCGCAAGCCGCTGACAAAGCGTTCAAGCGCGACGACCTGGCCGATTCCGCGATCAAGCTGGAGGCGCAGATCAAGAGCGAAGCGGGGCCGGTCGCCAAGACCAATGCGACGCTGAAGACGGATGCCGACGCCGCCTTCCGGCGTAATGATTATCGCACCGGCCTGTCGGTCCTCGGCCAGATCGCGGCGACCACGCCGGAAGACGCCGGCAACTGGCTGCGGCTCGCCAAGGTCATCTTCCAGATATCGCCAAAGAGCTCGAGCGAGCAGACCTTCCTGCTGGAACGCGCCTCGACCGCGGCCTACATCGCCTATCTGCGCGCCGGCAATTCGGGCGAGGAGGCCGACGCGCTCGCCGTGCTCGGCAAGTCGCTGTCGGAGCGCAAACTGTGGCGGCCGGCGCTGGATTCGTTGCGGCTCTCGCTCGACATGCGCGAGGTCGCCGACGTCCGCGGCCAATATGAGAAGATGCGCGACGAGCACGGCTTCCGGCTGCTCGACTATACCGTGGACTCGGATTCGGCGAGCCCGCGCGCCTGCTTCCAGTTCTCCGAGGAATTGGCAAAGCGCACGGACTTTGCCCCGTTCCTGGCGCTCGCGGGTCAGGACAAGCCGGCGCTGTCGGCCGAAGGCAAGCAGCTCTGCGTCGACGGGCTGAAGCACGGCGAGCGCTACAACATCAATCTGCGCGCCGGCCTGCCGTCCACCGTGAAGGAGGGGCTGCCGAAATCGGCCGAGTTCAACGTCTATGTGCGCGACCGCAAACCCTTCGTGCGCTTCACCAGCCGCGCCTATGTGCTTCCCAGGACCGGCCAGCGCGGCATTCCCGTGGTCAGCGTCAACACGCCCGCGGTCAATATCAACGTGTTCCGGATCGGTGACCGCAACCTGATCAACACGGTGGTCGACAGCGACTTCCAGAAGACGCTGTCGAAATATCAGCTCAGTGATCTGGGCGGCGAGCGCGGCGTCAAGGTCTGGACCGGCGAGCTCGCGACCGCGATGACGCTGAATCAGGACGTCACCACGGCATTCCCGGTCGATCAGGCCCTCGGCGAGCTCCAGCCGGGCGTCTATGTGATGACGGCCGCCGCAAAGGGCCCAGGCTCGGACGACGATTATCAGCTCGCCACGCAATGGTTCATCGTCTCCGATCTCGGAGTTGCAGCCTATTCCGCCAATGACGGTATCCACGTGTTCGTCAACTCGCTGGCCTCGACCGATCCGGTCGGCAAGGCCGAGGTGCGGCTGGTTGCCCGGAACAACGAGATCCTGGCCACCCGCAAGACCGACGAGTCCGGCCACGTGCTGTTCGAGGCCGGCCTTGCGCGCGGCGAGGGCGGCCTGTCGCCTGCGATGCTCACCGTGACCGGCGAGAAGGCCGATTATGCCTTTCTCAGCCTGAAGTCCTCTGCCTTCGACCTGTCCGACCGCGGCGTCTCCGGCCGCGCGGTGCCTGCCGGCGCCGACGCGTTCGTTTATGCCGAGCGCGGCGTCTACCGTTCCAGCGAGACCGTCTATCTCACAGCGCTCTTGCGCGACGGGCAG
>NZ_JALBGZ010000465.1:0-5156 GCF_023006515.1 Bradyrhizobium sp. PRIMUS42 | reverse complement strand
GACGCTGCCGGCGCCGACCCCGGCGTTCCCGCGCTACGTCGAGCCGGCGGCCTGAAGGCGTTCGCGCGATGCTGGTCGACAGCCACTGCCATCTGGACTTTCCGGACTTTGCGGAAGATCTCGACGGGATCGTGTCGCGGGCCCGTGCGGCCGGCATCGGCCGGATGGTGACGATCTCCACGCGGGTGCGAAAGCTGAATCAGCTTCTCGCCATCGCCGAACGCTATGACGACGTCTATTGCTCGGTCGGCACCCATCCGCACAACGCGGATGAGGAAGACGGAATCGCACCGGACGAGCTGGTGGCGTTGACGGAGCATCCCAAGGTCGTCGCGCTCGGCGAGGCCGGGCTCGACTATTTCTACGACAATGGCGCGCCGGAGGCGCAGGCGAGGGGGTTTCGCGCCCACATCGCCGCCGCCCGCACCACCGGCCTGCCGCTGGTGATCCACACCCGCGAAGCCGACGAGGACTGCGCCCGCATCCTGGAAGACGAGGTGGCAAACGGACCGTTTCGCGCCGTGCTGCATTGTTACACGGGCGGACGTGAGCTGGCGCTGAAGGCGGTGTCGCTCGGGCTCTATATCGGTTTCACGGGAATCCTGACCTTCAAGAAGTCGGAGACCTTGCGGGCGCTCGCGGCCGAGCTGCCGTCCGATCGGATCCTGGTCGAAACCGACTCGCCCTATCTTGCGCCGGGCAAGTTCCGGGGCAAGCGGAACGAACCGGCTTATGTGGTCGAGGTCGCAAAGGTGCTGGCCGAGACTCGCGGCGTTTCGTTTGACGAGATTTCGCGCCAGACCAGCGAAAACTTCTTCCGTCTGTTCTCGAAGGTGAAAGCTTGAAACTGGGAGCCGCATGACGCTGACGCTGACGATCCTGGGCTGCGGCTCCTCCGCCGGCGTGCCGCGCCCGGCGCTCGGCTGGGGCGCCTGCGACCCCAACAATCCCAAGAACCGCCGTCGCCGCTGCTCGCTGCTGGTCGAACGGACCTCCGAGCACGGCACCACACGCATCGTGATCGACACCTCGCCGGACCTGCGCGAGCAATTGCTCTCAACCAATGTCGATCACATCGACGCGGTGTTCTTGACGCATGAACACGCCGATCAGACCCACGGCATGGACGATCTGCGTTCGGTCGTCATGCATATGCGACGTCGTATCCCGACCTACTTCAACCAGTCGACCGCCAAGGATATCCTGTCGCGGTTCTCCTATTGCTTCATCTCGCCGGAGGGCAGCGACTATCCGCCGATCCTGACGCGGCATTCGATCGAAGCGGGCGGAAGCCAGACCATTCTGGGGAAGGGCGGCGCCGTGACGATGACGGCCTTTCTGGTCCAGCATGGCAACATTCCCGCACTCGGCTATCGCATCGGGAATGCGGCCTACACACCCGACCTCAACGACATCCCGCGCGAGAGCTGGGGCGCATTGGAAAATCTGGACCTCTGGATCGTCGACGGCCTGCGCTACACTGGCCATGTCAGCCATTTCAGCATCAACGACGCGCTGTCCTGGATCGAACGGTTCAAGCCGAAGCGCGCGGTCATCACCAATATGACGGCCGACGTGGATTACGAGGTGATCCGGCAATCGCTGCCCGCCGGCGTCGTGCCCGCTTTTGACGGGCTCCGGCTGGAGACGCACTGAATCGGCGGTAGAATTCCGCCGTGAGCCGGCAGACTCCTTGCTTGCATCGGCTGCATCATGTTGATCTAACGTCTGAAAGACAGGTGTTAGGCAAGGGCGATATTGAAGCAGGACAGGCGGCGAGCACTATGTGACCGCCGGATCGCCTCGTGTTGAGGATGGGGGGCGCGTGACAGGGGATCATGTATCGGCTGGGGGACTGGTGCGCCGCGCTCTGGATCTCCTCTATCTCGGAGCAGGCTACGCAGCGGGCGTCTTCCTGGTTGCGATCTTCGCGATCATGATGGCCATGTCGGTCGGGCGCCAATTTGCGATCAACATTCCCGCCGGCGATGATTTCGCGTCCTGGTGCATGGCCGCGATGGCGTTCCTCGGCCTTGCGCACACCTTCAAGCGCGGAGAGATGATCCGTGTCGGCCTGCTGCTGGAACAGCTGCACGGGCGGACCAAGCAGATCGCGGAGATCGTGGCGCTCGGTATCGCCACCGCTTTCATCCTGTATTTCACCTGGTATGCCGTGCAGATGACCTACGATTCCTGGCGCTTCAACGATGTGGCGCAGGGCGTCGTCGCGCTTCCGCTCTGGATTCCGCAGCTCGGTTTCGCCGGCGGACTTGCGATCCTGTCGATCGCGCTCGTCGATGAAATGATCAGTGTCATCGGTGGCAACCGGCCGAGCTACGAGAAGGGCTCGCCGGATGAAACGCCGGACGAGTTCATCGAGCGCATCTCGCAGGGCGGCGGAGGTTGACCATGGCCAATCTCGGCATGATCGAGCTGTCATTCGTCCTGCTCGTCGTCATGATCCTGCTGCTGGGAAGCGGCGTCTGGATCGCGGTTTCGCTCGGGCTCGTCGGCTTCGTGGCAATGGCGCTGACCACCAGCCTGCCGCTCGGCGCGGTGCTCGCCACCACCACCTGGAGCGCCAGCTCGTCCTGGACGCTGGCGGCGCTGCCGCTGTTCATCTGGATGGGAGAGATTCTGTTCCGCACCAAATTGTCGGAGGAGATGTTCCGGGGACTTTCGCCCTGGGTGCAGTGGCTGCCGGGACGGCTCACGCATGTGAACGTCATCGGCTGCGGAATCTTTGCGGCGGTGTCGGGCTCGTCGGCGGCGACCTGTGCAACGATCGGCAAGATCGCACTGCCGGAGCTCGACAAGCGCGGCTACGACAAGGGCCTGAGCCTCGGATCACTCGCGGGCTCCGGCACGCTCGGCCTGTTGATTCCGCCCTCGATCCCGATGGTGGTTTACGCGGTTACGGCGAACGTCTCCGTGCTTCAAGTGTTTCTCGGCGGCTTTCTGCCGGGATTGCTCGTGATCGTGCTCTATTCCGGCTACATCATCATCTGGTCGCTGCTCAATCCGACGAAGATTCCGCCGCGCGATCCCCCGATGCCATTCCGGCAGAAGCTCCGCGAGTCGGCCAAGCTTGCGCCCTGTCTGCTGCTGATCCTGGCAGTTTTCCTCTCGCTCGTGCTGGGTTTCGCGACCGCCACGGAATGCGCCGCATGGGGCGTCTCAGGCGCGCTCCTGCTGGCGTGGTGGAGCGGCACGCTGACGCGCAAGAACTTCGTCGAGAGCATCATGAGCGCGACGCGCCTGACCTGCATGATCATGCTGATCCTGGCGGGCGCGGCCTACACCACGGCCGCGATGGCCTATACCGGCATTCCGGCCGCGCTCGCCACCTGGGTCCAGGGGCAGCAGCTCACGCCGGGCATGCTCGCGCTGTATCTCAGCATCATGTACATCATTCTCGGTTGTCTGATCGACGGCATCTCGATGATCGTCCTGACTGCCGTCATTGTGCTGCCGATGGTCAAGCAGGCCGGTCTCGACCTGGTCTGGTTCGGCGTCTACCTCATCATCCATGTCGAGATGGCGCAGATCACGCCGCCGGTCGGCTTCAATCTGTTCGTGCTGCAGAACATGAGCGGGCGCGACACTTTCACTGTCGCGCGAGCGGCGTTCCCGTTCTTCGTCCTGCTGCTGGCCGCCGTGTTCATCATCACTGAGTATCCGCAAATCGTGATGTTTCTGCCCAAGCTCGCTTTCCCAGACTGATCGCACCTGGTTTTCAGAATACAGTGAGGAGAAGTCCGATGATGTCTCGTTTATTCCGCGCATGCTTGATCGCCGGCGTCGTGGCGGCTGCGACACCCGCTTTGGCCCAGACCAAATGGAATCTGCCGGCAGCGTATCCAGCGGACAATCCGCACTCCGAAAACCTCGTCGCCTTCGCCAAGGACGTCGAAGCCGCCACGTCCGGAAAGCTCCTGATCACGGTTCATCCGGGCGCCTCGCTGTTCAAGGCGCCGGACATCAAGCGCGCGGTGATGACCGGGCAAGCGCAGATCGGCGAGGTGCTGCTCTCGATCCACGAGAATGAGGATCCGCTGTTCGGCATCGACGTCGTGCCGTTCCTCGCGACCAGCTTCCCGGACGCGATGAAGCTGTATCAGGCTTCCAAGCCGTCGATCGCCAAGAAGCTGGACGCGCAGGGTCTCAAGCTGCTGTTCGTCGTGCCGTGGGCGCCGCAAGGCGTCTACGTCAACAAGCCGCTCGCCTCGATCGACGACATGAAGGGCCTGAAATGGCGAGCCTACAATGTTGGAACCGCGCGCATTGGCGAGTTGGTCGGCGCGCAGTCGGTCACGATCCAGGCCGCGGAGCTGCCGCAGGCGCTGGCGACCGGCGTGGTGAATTCCTTCATGTCGTCGGGCGGGACGGGCTACGACGCCAAGGCCTGGGAGTCGCTGAAGTACTTCTACGACGTGCAGGCCTGGATTCCCAAGGACTACACCTTCGTCAACAAGGCCGCGTTCGATGCGCTCGACAAGCCGACCCAGGAGGCCATCCTCAAGGCGGCGGCAACGGCGGAGACCCGCGGCTGGAAAGCCTGGCAGGACAAGAGCACCTGGTACATCGATCAGCTCAAGGCGAAAGGCATGGCCGTCGAGCCGCCGAGCCCGGCGCTCAAGGCCGGCTTCCAGAAGATCGGCGAACAGCTCACGGCGGACTGGCTCAAGAAGGCGGGAGCCGACGGCCAGGCGGTGGTCGACGCCTACAAGAAGATGTGAGACCGGCGAGGCCTTCCGCCCGCCGCCTTCCGGCGTGTGGGCGGAAGTCTCTCCCTCGATATCGAGACAGCCTTCGCACGCCCTGCAGATCTAGGCCGTAATCGCCTTCGCCGAACCAACCTCGTTGCGCAGCAGGAATTTCTGGATCTTCCCGGTTGACGTCTTCGGGATGGGCCCGAACACGACGGCCTTCGGCGTCTTGAAGCCCGACATGTGGCTGCGGCAGAACGCGATGATGTCGGCTTCGCTCGCGCTGGCGCCGTCCTTCAGCTCGACGAAGGCGCAGGGCACTTCGCCCCATTTCGGATCGGGCTTTGCGACCACGGCGGCGAACAGCACGGCCGGGTGCTTGTAGAGGATGTCCTCGACCTCGACGGAGGAGATGTTCTCGCCCCCGGAAATGATGATGTCCTTGGA
>NZ_JALBGZ010000464.1:0-5159 GCF_023006515.1 Bradyrhizobium sp. PRIMUS42 | reverse complement strand
GCGGTTATATGACGCGTGGGAATTTGTTAAGGGCGCGCTTTCGCGCCCGTCCAAATTGAGCAAGCCTCAATCTCCGCTGTCGTCCCCGACAAGCGAAGCGCAGATCGGGCCGCGCTCGCCGGCCCTCGCCTGCTCGATCGCCTCGGTATTGGTCGAGCCGATCCGTTCGAACGCCGCGAGCTTATAGCCCGCGGCCGATGCGCGAGGACCGAGCGCGAAAGCCATCCTAGAACAGCGACTTTGCGGCGGCGGAAGCGACGCTCACCACCGGACCTGCGAACAGCGCAAACAGGATGTTGAACAGGCCCGCGACCGCCAGCACCGTCTTCACCTCAACGCGCACCGGATCGACCTGGCCGGCCGGCTCGTCGAAATACATCGTCTTGACGATGGTGAGGTAGTAGTAGGCGCCGACCACGCTGGTCAGCACGCCGATGACGGCGAGCGTGAACAGGTTCGCCTTGATGGCGGCGACGAAGACGTACCATTTGGCGAAGAAGCCGGCGAGCGGCGGGATGCCGGCCAGCGAGAACAGCAGCATCGCAAACATGAAGGCGAGCAGCGGATTGGTCCGCGACAGACCTGCGAAATCGCTGATCTGCTCGACGGCCTGGCCGTTGCGGCGCATCGCGAGGATGATCGAGAACGAGCCGAGCGTCATCGCGACATAGATCACGATGTACATCAGGACACCCTGCGCGCCCTCGACCGTGCCGGAGGCAAGGCCGACCAGCGCGAAGCCCATGTGGCCGATCGAGGAATAGGCCATCAGGCGTTTGATGTTGCTCTGGCCGATCGCGGCGAAGGAGCCGAGCGCCATCGAGGCGATCGCCACGAACACCAGGATCTGCTGCCACTGCGAGACGATGCCGGGGAATGCGGTCAGCGTGACGCGGGTGAACACGGCGAGCGCCGCCACCTTCGGCGCCGAGGCGAAGAAGGCGGTGACCGGGGTCGGCGCGCCCTCATACACGTCCGGCGTCCACATGTGGAACGGCACGGCCGAGACCTTGAAGCAGAGGCCGACAAGCAGGAAGACGAGGCCGAAGACGAGGCCGACATTCGAGACCGTCGCGGCCGCCGCGATGCCGGTGAAGCTGACGGTACCGGTGAAGCCGTAAATGAGCGAGGCGCCGTACAGCAGCATGCCCGAGGACAGCGCGCCGAGCACGAAATACTTCAAACCGGCTTCGGTCGACTTGGCGTTGTCGCGGTTCGAGGCCGCCACGACGTAGAGCGCCAGCGACATCAATTCGAGGCCGAGATAGAGCGAGATCAGGTCGCCGGCCGAGATCAGCACCATCATGCCGAGCGTCGAGAGCAGCACAAGGATGGCGTACTCGAAGATCCGCCGCGAGGGGTCGGAGAGGAACTCGGTCGACAGCACCAGTGTCACCGCCGAGCCGATCAGGGCCAGGATCTTCATGAATCGAGCGAAATCGTCGACGATGAAGCTGCCGCCGAAGGTCACATGCTTGCCCGCGGGCAGCATGTATTCGAGCACGCCGACCACGACCAGGAGCACGACCGCCAGCGAGGTGACGGTCTTGGTCGTCTCCTGCCCGCGATAGGCGCCGAGCATCAGGAGCGCCATGGCGCCGACCGCGAGCACGATCTCGGGCAGTACCGGCGCCAGTTGATAACCTGCAGTCTCAAAGCTCATGGCGATATCCTGACCTGCCCGATCACTGGAGCAGTGCGGCGGCCTTCACGGCCGTCACAGCGGTGTTGTAGTTGTTGACGAGTTGCTGGACCGAGGCGGCCGACATGTCGAGCACCGGCTTCGGATAGACGCCGAACAGGATCGTCAGCGCGATCATCGGGAACAGCGTCAGGCACTCCCGGAAGGTGAGATCCTTCATGCTCGCCAGCGACGGCTTGACCAGCGCCCCGAACACGACCTTGCGGTAGAGCCACAGCGCGTAGCACGCCGACAGGATCACGCCGAAGCTGGCGAAGAACGCCGTCGGGATCGAGACCTTGAAGGTGCCGAGCAGCGTCATGAACTCGCCGACGAAGCCGCTGGTGCCGGGCAGACCGACATTGGCCATGGTGAAGACCATGAAGGTCAGCGCGTAGAGCGGCATCCGGTTGACGAGGCCGCCATAGGCCGCGATCTCGCGGGTGTGCAGACGGTCGTAGACGACGCCGACGCAGAGGAACAGCGCGCCGGAGACGATGCCGTGCGAGATCATCTGGAACACGCCGCCGGCGACGCCCTGCATGGTGCCGGCGAAGATGCCCATGGTGACGAAGCCCATATGCGCCACGGACGAGTACGCGATCAGCTTCTTCATGTCCTCCTGCATCAGCGCCACCAGCGAGGTGTAGATGATGGCGATGGCCGAGAGCGTGAAGATCAGCGGCGCGAAGTCGTGCGAGGCCAGCGGGAACATCGGCAGCGAGAAGCGCAGGAAGCCGTAGCCGCCCATCTTCAGCAGGATCGCGGCCAGGACCACCGAGCCCGCGGTCGGCGCCTCGACGTGCGCGTCGGGAAGCCAGGTGTGCACCGGCCACATCGGCATCTTCACCGCAAACGAGGCGAAGAAGGCCAGCCACGCCCAGGTCTGCAACGACCGCGGCACGGCCGTGTGCATCAGGGTCGGGATGTCCGTGGTGCCGCCGTTCCAGTACAGCGCCATGATGGCGAGCAGCATCAAGACCGAGCCGAGCAGCGTGTAGAGGAAGAACTTGAACGACGCGTAGACCCGGCGCGGGCCGCCCCAGACGCCGATGATCAGGAACATCGGGATCAGGCCGCCCTCGAAGAACAGGTAGAACAGCACGAGATCCAGCGCCGAGAAGGTGCCGATCATCAGCGTTTCCAGGATCAGGAACGCCATCATGTATTCGCGGACGCGGTTGGTGATCGCCTTCCAGCTCGCGATGATGCAGAACGGCATCACCGCGGTGGTGAGGATCACCAGCGGCAGCGAGATGCCGTCGACGCCCATGTGGTAGGTGATGCCGGTCGCGAGCCAATTCGCCTTCTCGACGAACTGGAAGTCGGGATTGCTGGGGTCGAAGCGCATGACCAGGATTACCGACACCGCGAAGGTGATCAGCGTGGTCCAGAGCGCGATCCAGCGCGAATTGCGCCGGGCCGCTTCGTCATCGCCGCGGCTGAGATAGACGATCAGCGCGCCGACCAGGGGCAGGAACGTCGTGACCGAAAGAATGGGCCAGGTTATCATTTACTGGCCTCCAAAGCCGAACATGAACCAGGTGATCAGGCCGGCGGCGCCGATCAGCATGGCGAACGCGTAGTGATAGAGATAGCCGGTCTGGATCTTCACGACGTTGCGGGTGACGTCCAGCACGCGGGCGGAGACGCCGTCGGGGCCAAGACCGTCGATGATGAAGCCGTCGCCCTTCTTCCAGAGCTGGTAGCCGATCCACTTCGCCGGACGGACGAAGATGATGTCGTAGAGCTCGTCGAAGTACCATTTGTTGAGCAGGAACTGGTACAGCATCGGCTGTGTGTTCGCGAGCTCGACCGGCAGGTAAGGCCGGCGGATGTAGAACAGGTACGAGACGAGGAAGCCCAGCACCATCATCACCGTCGGCAGGAACGCGATGGTCTCGGGGATGTGGTGCATCTCCTCGATGATGTGCGGGTTCATCTTCACGGACTCGCGGAAGAACTCCTCGACGCCGTGACCGGCGAACAGCTCCTTGAACGGTAACCCTGCGACGAACGAGCCGACCGCGAGCACGCCGATCGGGATCAGGATCCAGAGCGGAGCCTCGTGCGCGGCCTCGTAATGATGCTCGTCATGCGGCTCGCCGTGGAAGGTCTTGAAAATCAGGCGCCAGGAGTAGAACGAGGTCAGGCCAGCCGCGACGACCGTCATCAGGAAGCCGTACACCCCGAACGGATTATGCGAGGCGTAGGCCGCTTCGATGATCGCGTCCTTGGAGAAGTAGCCGGCGGTGAGCGGGAAGCCGGTCAGCGCCAGGGTACCGACCACCATCACCGCGTAGGTGTAGGGGATCTTCTTCCAGAGGCCGCCCATGTTGCGGATGTCCTGCTCGTGGTGCATCGCGTAGATCACCGAGCCGGAGCCTAGGAACAGCAGCGCCTTGAAGAAGGCGTGCGTGAACAGATGGAACATGCCGACCGAATAGGCCCCTGCTCCCATCGCCACGAACATGTAGCCGAGCTGCGAACAGGTCGAGTAGGCGACGATGCGCTTGATGTCGTTCTGGACGAGGCCGACGGTCGCCGCAAAGAACGCCGTGGTGGCGCCGAAGAACATCACGACGGCCTGCGCATTCGGCGCGAGCTCGAACAGCGGCGACAGGCGCGCCACCATGAACACGCCCGCGGTGACCATGGTCGCGGCGTGGATCAGCGCGGAGACCGGGGTCGGGCCTTCCATCGCGTCCGGCAACCAGGTGTGCAGCAGGAACTGCGCCGACTTGCCCATCGCACCCATGAACAGGAGGAGACAGGTCAGGGTCAGCGCATCGGCATGCCAACCGAGGAAGTTGATGGTCTTGCCGGTCAGACCGGGCGCGGCATGGAAGATGGTCTCGAAATCGGTCGAGCCGGCCAGCATGAAGATCGCGAAGATGCCGAGCGCAAAACCGAAATCGCCGACGCGGTTGACCACGAAGGCCTTGATCGCCGCGGCGTTCGCCGACGGCTTCTGGTACCAGAACCCGATCAAGAGGTAGCTGGCGAGACCCACGCCTTCCCAGCCGAAGAACAGCTGCACGAGGTTGTCGGCCGTCACCAGCATCAGCATGGCGAAGGTGAACAGGCTGAGATAGCCGAAGAAGCGCGGCCGGTTCGGGTCCTCGTCCATGTAGCCGATGGAATAAAGGTGCACGAGCGAGGACACGGTGGTCACCACCACCAGCATCACGGCGGTGAGCGTGTCGACCCGTAGCGTCCACCAGACCTGGAGCTCGCCGGAGAAGATCCAGGGCAGCAGCTGGATCCTGTAGTCGTGGTGCATGAAGCCGACGTCGACCAGCGTCATCCAGGACAGCGCCGCCGAGACGAACAGCAGCCCGGTCGTGATCAGCTCGGCAGCGCGCGAGCCGGCCGCCGGCGGCTCGGAAACATGGTGGTCGTCATGGCCGTGATCGTCGTGACCATGGTCGTCATGGGCGGCCGCGGCATGCGCGTCGCACGTCATTTCCAGCAGGCT
>NZ_JALBGZ010000463.1:0-5170 GCF_023006515.1 Bradyrhizobium sp. PRIMUS42 | reverse complement strand
CGGGTGGAATCATCGGCGCCCTCACGCAGGCCGGCGTCTCCAAGGAGGATGCCTCGCGCTATGCCGAGGGCGTTCGCCGCGGCGGCACGCTGGTGTCCGCGAAGGTGCCCGATCAGGACCGCACGCGGCTCGATGCACTTCTGCACGAGAAGTCCGTGAACCTTGGAGATCGCAGCGCGGCCTGGCAGAAGACCGGCTGGACCGACTTCGATGCCGCAAGCCCACCGCTGTCTCCGGATGACATCGGCCGCGAGCGCGAGCTTTACGGCGCGGGCACGCGGCGATAGCTCTCGTCAGACCCAACTCGAAAGGCCCCGCGGTGCGGGGCCTTTTGTCGTGAGGCAAGCCGGGAAAACTAGGCATTTTGGAACCAAATTTAGCCAAATCCGCCGCATCGGATTCGGCGGAATGAAATCTCTTCGCGCCATGCTGAAGCATGTCGCTCGCTCTCCTTGCGCGGACGCAATCGGGAGAGTTTCGGAGAGATCGCCATGTATTACGTCGCCGCCGCATTGCTGGCGCTGTCGGGACTGTTCTATTCCGCGAGCAATCACGAGATCGGCTCGCTCGGCGTCACCATGTGTACCTATGGCAGCCGGTTCTGCGACAACCCGCTGATCGTCTTTTCCGGCGCGGCGCTGGCCGCCGCCTGGGGCATGTTCGTCAGCGTCAAGTAGCGAGGGCGCTAGACTTCCATCGCTGCGTTCAAGTCCGCGTTTGGACGCGAGCCCCGCTCCGGCGACCGGAGGCGTTCGAGAATTCTTGCGATGGTGGCACTCTACAGGTGTTTTGCCCGCGGGTCAAGTCGAATTAGCCTTATCCGAAACGACGATCTCCGGCATGGTAGGAACATTCGTTCTCCCATTAGCATTTGCTAGTGAGAACACCGCCCCCGATCGAGGTCTTCCCTTCCATGAGCGACAGCGCCGTCACCCCGACGAAATCCTCGCCGACGCTGCTGCAACGACTGGGGCCGGGCCTGATCACCGGAGCTGCCGACGACGATCCGTCGGGCATCGCCACCTATTCCCAGGCCGGCGCGCAATTCGGCTACGGGCTGCTGTGGACGGTATTTCTGACCACACCGTTCATGATCGCCATCCAGCTCGTCAGCGCGCAGATCGGCCGCGTCACCGGCAAGGGGCTCGCGGCCAACGTCATGAAGGTCGCGCCGCGCTGGGCGGTGCTGGCGCTTGTCGCCATGCTCGTCGCCGCGAACACATTCAACATCGCCGCCGACATCGCCGCGATGGCCGAGGCGCTCTCGCTCGTCATCGGCGGGCTCAACCACGAGCACGCCCTGATCTTCGCGGCGGGCTCGACCCTGCTGCAGGTGTTCCTTCCCTATCGCCGTTATTCGCCGGTGCTGAAATTCCTCACCTTGGCGCTGTTCGCCTATGTCGCGACCGCCTTCACCGTCAAGATCCCGTGGAGCACGGCGCTGCTCGCCGCGGTGTGGCCCAAGGCCAATGTCAGCGCCGACTATCTCATGATGGTGGTGGCCGTGCTCGGCACTACGATCAGCCCGTATTTGTTCTTCTGGCAGGCTTCGCAGGAGGTCGAGGAGATGAACCAGGGCAAACGCGATAAGCCGCTGCGCGAGCTCAAGCGCGGCGGCACGCACGAACTCGACCGCATCAAGACCGACACCATATCGGGCATGCTGCTCTCCAACGGCATCGCCTTCTTCATCATTCTGACTACCGCGTCGGTGCTGCACGCCAACGGCGTCACCAAAATCAATTCGGCGACGGAAGCGGCCGAAGCCCTGCGGCCGCTCGCCGGGGACTTCACCTTTGCGCTGTTCGCGACCGGCATCATCGGCACCGGCCTGCTCGCGATCCCGGTGCTGGCGGGCGCGGCCGCTTATGGCGTCGCGGAGATCTTCGGCTGGCGCGCCACGCTTGAGGCCAAGCCCGACGAGGCGGTCGGCTTCTACACCATCATCGCCGCGGCAACCATCATCGGCTTCGGCCTCGGCTTCACGGGCATAGACTCGATCCACATGCTGGTCTGGAGCGCGGTGCTCAACGGCATCGTCGCCGTCCCCATCATGGCAATGATGATGCTGATCGTCTCGAGCCGCGCGATCATGGGTCGCTTCAGGGCCCGGTCATGGCTGATCGCGCTGGGCTGGCTCGGCACCGCGCTGATGGCGCTGGCTGTCCTCGCCCTGCTGGGCTCGTCGATGATGGGCTGACGAAGCTACGGCGTTACGGGATTGACGGTCGGTGACGTCTGGGGTCCGGGCCGCGCCGGCTCGATCGGCGACTTCGGTCTGGTCGGGAGCACCGCGGCGCCAGCGGCCCGTGCCGCTTCTCCCGTGGTTGCATACATCGCAACGTGGGCCGGTTGGGTCTTGGCGCGATTCCAAGGGCCGTGGTCGACGATCAGCATTGCTGCAATCGTCAGACCAGCCACGATGAGCGCGATCACGCCGGGATGGCGGAGGGCGCTGGAAATGGAGTTCGCGAAACGACCACTTGTCATCGAAGGATCCGCTATTGTCCTGTCGCAGGTTAATTCAAAACCGCCCCTCTCGGTTCCCGCATCTCTCCCGGCATGTTCCAGGCCAGCGTGGCGCTTCTGCGGCAGCAAAGCGCCCGCGGCCATTGCCCTTGCGGCGCACAAGCGCCGTCCGCCGATTTACTCGCCCGGAGCAATCGCGTTGCTCGGCGTCGGCCGATCGGTGATCTGCTGGCCGAACAGGCTGCCGATCAGCTCGACAGCAGTGCGCGCCGTCCGACCACGTTCGTCCAGAAAGGGATTGAGCTCGACGATGTCGACCGATCCGACCACGCCGGAATCGTGCAACAGCTCCATGATCAGGTGTGCCTCGCGATAGGTCGCACCACCCGGCACCGTGGTGCCGACGCCCGGCGCCACGCATGGGTCGAGAAAATCGACGTCGAAGCTGACATGCAGTACCCCGTTGCTCGCCTTGACCCGCTCTATGACCCGCCGGATCAGCACGGCGACGCCGAACTCGTCGATCTGGCGCATGTCGACGACCCTGATCCGGCGTGCGCGCATCAGCTCCTTTTCGAGCTTGTCGATCGAACGCGCGCCGAACAGATCGAGCCTGTCAGGGCCGATCGAAGCGCGCGGCTCCTCGCCAAGCAGGCCGTCGAGGCCGGGCTCGCCGCACAAGAACGCGGCCGACATGCCGTGCATGTTCGCGGTGATCGTCGTCTCCGGCGTGTTGTAGTCGGCATGGGCATCGAGCCAGAGCACGAACAGCTCCCGTCCACGCTCCTGCCAATGGCGCGCCATGGCATTGACCGATCCCATGGACAGCGTGTGATCGCCGCCGAGGAAGATCGGCAGCGCGCCGGTTTTCGCGATCTCATGGCCTCGTTGGCTTAGAACGCGCGTCCAGCGCTGGATCTCGCGGTAGTGATTGGCTCTTTCCGGCGGCCTGTCCGCGAGATCCCGGACCTCGCTTGCGGAAAGATCGCCGTAGTCGACGACCTCGAAATCCAGGCTTTCGAGCAGTGTCGCAAGGCCCGCGGTCCGCAGCGCCGCAGGGCCCATCAAGGTGCCGCGCTGCGACGCGCCCATGTCGATGGGAGCACCGAGCAAGGCGATGCGCCGGGTTCGATCCGTCATGGCCTGATCGGTCACGGCTGCCTCCTGCGTCAACAAGGTTGAGCAAGCCTAACAGAGATTCGCACCCGTCGTTTCCCGGGTCCCTCCGCTGTCGGCGGATCACCTCGGAACAAAATCCCGTGCGCTGAATTGCCCCTTCAAGGCCGGCACCCGCCGTCAATCACGGCGCCTGTCGCGGATAGCCAAAGGTCGTCAGACCCGCTGTTCTAAACGAGCGCTCGCGCGGATAGCCAAAGGTGCCGGCCTCCGCCATCAGGCTTGGAGGTCGCGCACTTGAGTACGGACTTACCGCAATCCCCTTCCCACCCCGGCGTGGCCGAGCGTGCCATCGATACGGCAGCCGATGTCTCCCGCACCATCGGTGAAGTCGCCGGTGGCCTGCACGCAGCGGTCGACCGTGTGACCTCTACAATCGAGGAATCGCGCAAGCCCGGCGGAGCCCTCGCGACGGTCGCTGCGATCACGCGCGAAGCACCGCTTTCCAGCCTGTTCGTCGCTTTCCTCTTTGGCGTCGCAGTCGCGCGGCGGCGATAGATAACGCGGCGACCCTGCTCAGGCAGCGCTGACCGCGACGAATTCAGCCGCCAGGAATTGCTTTTCGAATGCCTCGGCAGGCATCGGACGGCCGAAGTAATAGCCCTGACCATCCTCGCATCCCATGCTGACCAGGAAGTCGGCGGTTGCGCGGTTCTCAATGCCTTCAGCCACGACCGTGAGGCCGAGCTGCTTGCTGAGCCCGATGGTCGAGCCGACGATCGCGGCATCGTCGGAATTCTCGAGCAGACCGAACACGAACGACCGGTCGATCTTGAGCCCGTCGAGCGGAAACTTCTTCAGATAGCTCAGGCTTGCATAGCCCGTGCCGAAATCGTCGAACAGGACGCGGACACCCAGCTGCTGGATCCGCTTGAACATGTCGAGCACGCGGCTTTCATCATGGAGCAGAATGTCTTCGGTGACCTCGATCTCAAGCAGCGAGGGCGAGAGCCCCGTCGCATCGAGCAGCGCCGCGACCGCATGCGCAAGATCGCCGGACTGAAGCTGCGAGGGCGAGAGGTTGATCGCGACGCGCACGCCGTTGCCCGACAATTCCCAGGCACGTGCCTGATGGCAGGCGGTCTCCATCACCCAATTCGCGATCCGCTCGGACAGGGCCGAAGTGTTGACTACCGGCATGAACTCTCCGGGGGAGACGTAGCCGCGCACGGGGTGCCGCCATCGGATGAGCGCTTCGGCCCCGACAAGGCCGCCGTCGATCAGACGAACCTGGGGCTGGTAGAACAGCTCGAACTCACCGCGATCTGCGGCAAGCGCCAACTCGCTCTCCAGCGTCAGCCGGTTCTCAAGCTCCTGCCGGATCGCAGCCTCGAAGAGCACGTGGCCGCCCCGCCGCGTCGCCTTGGCCCGGCTCAGCGCGAGATGGCCATTGCTCAGGAGATCGTCAGCGTTGTGCCCGCCTTCAGGATAGACGGCAACTCCGATGCTGATCCTGACGCGGTGCTGCCGCGTGCCCGTCGCAAGCGGCGCCTCGAACGCCTGCGCGATCCGCTCGGCGAACGCC
>NZ_JALBGZ010000462.1:0-5195 GCF_023006515.1 Bradyrhizobium sp. PRIMUS42 | reverse complement strand
CGCAGCGCTGCCGAATATGCCGCCTGCGCAGGCCGCATCGGCCGGCTGCTGCTCCGGCTCGGCAAGATCTCGGTGGCGATCGATTCCAACGAGCCGATCCCCGGCCTGGTCACGCTGAAGAGCTCGACTGGCTCCGATCTGAGCGTGACGGGCAAGGCCGACTTCCTCAACAAGCTCGGTCTGACCGCGGCGACCGGCGCAGGCAATGCGAGCGTGACCGCGGCCCGATCGACCACCGCCGGCTCGCTGGGCACTCTCGTTCAGGACGGCTCAACCCTGAACATCGACGGTCATACCATCACCTTCAAGAACGCGCAGACGCCGCAATCTGCGGCGAGCGTGGCCACCGGGTATGGCGTCAGCGGCAACATCGTCACCGACGGCAACGGCAACTCGACCGTCTACATCCAGAGCGCGACGCTGACCGACCTGCTCAACGCGGTCGATCTTGCCACCGGCGTCAAGACCGCGAGCCTCTTCAACGGCGCGGCGACCTTGACGCCCACCGCGGGTCAGATCCCGTCGTCGGTCAACAGCAGCGGCCAGCTTGCGCTCTCAACCGGCATCAATGCCGACCTGTCGATCACTGGCACCGGCAA
Organism: Bradyrhizobium sp. PRIMUS42; assembly: GCF_023006515.1. Classification (NCBI taxonomy): domain Bacteria; kingdom Pseudomonadati; phylum Pseudomonadota; class Alphaproteobacteria; order Hyphomicrobiales; family Nitrobacteraceae; genus Bradyrhizobium; species Bradyrhizobium sp. PRIMUS42. Next base: position 4,596 of record NZ_JALBGZ010000462.1, on the reverse strand, counting down.
TGCACTCAGCGCATTCGGCCTCAGCGGCAACACGGGAACGGCGACCGCCTTCACCGCGGCGCGCACCTCCGGTGTTGGCGGTGTCAGCGGCAAGACCCTGACCTTCTCGTCCTTCAACGGCGGTACGCCGGTGAACGTCACCTTCGGCGACGGCACCAACGGCACCGTCAAGACGCTCGATCAGCTCAATGTGCAGCTGCAGGCGAACCACCTGACGGCGACGATCGACGCCAACGGCGTGCTGACGGTGACCACCGTCAACGAATACGCGTCCTCGACCCTCGGTTCGACTGCCGCGGGCGGCGCGGTCGGTGGTACGCTCACCGGCGTGCTCGCCTTTACCACCGCACAGCCCCCGGTTCAGGACCCCGTCGCGCAGACGGCGCGTTCGAGCCTGGTCAGCCAGTTCAACAACATCCTGGCGCAGATCGACACGACGTCGCAGGACTCGTCCTTCAACGGCATCAACCTGCTCAACGGCGACACGCTGAAGCTGGTTTTCAACGAGACCGGCAGCTCGACGCTCGGCATCAACGGCGTCGTGTTCAACGCGGCGGGTCTCGGTCTCAGCAATCTCGTTCCCGGCACGGACTTCATCGACAACGGCGCCACCAACAAGGTGCTGGCCAGCCTGAATGCCGCCTCGAGCAGGTTGCGCTCGGAAGGCTCCTCGCTCGGTTCGAACCTCTCGATCGTGCAGGTGCGTCAGGACTTCTCCAAGAACCTGATCAACGTGCTGCAGACCGGCTCGTCCAACCTGACGCTCGCCGACACCAACGAGGAAGCGGCGAACAGCCAGGCACTGTCGACCCGCCAGTCGATCGCGGTCTCCGCGCTGTCGCTGGCGAACCAGTCGCAGCAGAGCGTGCTGCAGCTGCTCCGCTAATTTCTCAGCGCAAGATCGCCACACGATATATCGCGGCGGGGCTAACGCTCCGCCGTTCTTTTGAGGGAGATCGCTAAGACAAGATTAGCTGAGATCAGCACGCATCGCGCGAAGCGCGTTTACATCGTGCGTGCGTGGATCTAGCGTTGCGCTGACGAAGAGCTCCGCGACCCGTAATTATCCGGAGTGCTTCCAAGCACACACGTAAGCAAATCTTAAGCGGTGCTGCCTAGGGTTGGGAAAGAAATCCTTAAGCGCTTACAACGCGCTAGGTAACCTCCAGGGTGTGATTGATGTCGAATTCCGCTGCCTCGGCTTATGCGCGTGTTGCAACCACCACCGCATCTCCTCGCGACATCGAGGCGCAGACCCTGCTCAAGGCCGCGAACAAGCTCCAGGACGCCGTGAACAACGCCGATCCGCTCAGCGAGCAGACCATGCAGGCCCTGATGTTCAACCGCAAGCTCTGGACCATCTTCTTGAGCGAGGCGATGCGCGACAACAATCCGCAGCCGATCGACGTGCGGCAGAAGATCGCCAACATCAGCGTGTTCGTGCTGAGCCAGACCGCCGCGCTTCAAATGAGCCCGCAGTTCGATCACTTCCGTCCGCTGATCGAGATCAATCGCAACATCGCTGCTGGTCTGTCCGGACGCCCGTGACGGGCAGGTGCTGATCACGGCTTGTCGTTTTGCTTCGGCAATACGACTTTCGCGCCGACCGGTGCCGGTCAGGCGCGGAGCAAGAACGTCGATCCCGCAATCTCGATCGTGATCGTCAGGCGCTGACGTCCGTGCTGAGCGGCCGCGAGGGCTCGGACTTCATATCCAATGCATGGAAATAGGCTCGCCGGCGCAGCATCGCTTCGTCGGGGAACTGGTTGACCACTGCGTCGGTCCTGTCGTTGACGACCTGAAAGACGAAGGACGCGGCGGCCTGGTCGAACACGACCTGGCGCGAGACGTTCTCGCGGTTCGGCAGATCATTGCGCACGGGCGCGCTCGTATCCGCCGCGGCGACCGTCTGGCTCACCGGAAGATCAGTTTGCACGGCCTCGTTCGCCGCCACGTTGGACGTCGCTACGATCTGCACGGGGGCCGGGATCCCCACCGGCCTGATGCTGAAATCTGTACTCATGGCAGCCTCCTGGTTGCCTTACGTGAGTCAAATCCCAACCCCTCTCATAACGCAACCATGGAACACCAGGACTGAAGACCCGGTAAGGAAACGTACCTAACCGCGCGACGATATCGTCGCGCGGTTTTTCGTAAAATCGTCTCTAGTTTTCGTGTGCGCTCAGAGCGAGCGGCTGACCGCGAGCGGGGTGATGTGGCGCGGACCTGGTGCCGCGCGACGGCCCGCGGCCGTATAGGTGTTCGGCACGTTGCGCTTCTGGATCTCGGCATTGACGCCGCGCACGACGCTTTCGGAGACCGCGTGCGCGGTCGCGAGCACGGTGAGATTGACCTGGAGCATGGCGCGGAACGCGTCGTGGTGGCGATGCAGCGTCGAAAGCAGCTCCGGCGCGGATTTCGCGAGTTGAGGCTGGTTCGCCTTCAACTGGCTGACGGCGCCGACGTAGTTTCGCGACAGCTCCTGCTTCTTGCTCTCGAGCATCATTGCCTCGCGGACCTTGCCGGCGCGAACGAGCTCGGTCTCGCGCTCGATAAGTCCGAGCAGGGCGCTCATCGCATCCATCAGGTCCTCGGCGAGCTTGCGCGCCCCGGCGCCGCCCGGCGCGGTGTTCGGACGCTGGGCTTGCATCGGCTGACGTGAGGCGTTGAACTGGTTCATCTCGTTTGACCTTATGCCGTGCGGATCGTTTTCGCCTGCTGCAGGATGAGGGTGCGGTAGACTTCGGTGGCGACGCCGACGCCGCCGGCCTTGGCGAAGTTCTTGGAATATTGCTCGGTCAGCATCGAGCGCCACACGCCGGTGCCGGGCGTGTCGCCGAACGGGCCTTCGCCCTTCAGGCCCGAGGTCATCTGCGAGAACATGCTGTTGAGAAACATCGCCTCGAAGTCGGTGGCGGTCTTCTGCGCCCTGGCCTGCTGCTTCGGCGGGACCTTTTGCAGGGCGCTCGCCAGCTCGAAGTCCGGCCTGCCGTTGCGGCTTTCCACCGAAAAGGACGAGGAGGTGGCGAGGCGCGAGGTGTTGATCGTGCCGCTCTGCATCACATCACCTCGATGTCGGCTTCGATCGCGCCAGCCGCCTTGATCGCCTGGAGAATGCTGATCATGTCGCGCGGGCCGATGCCGAGGCCGTTGAGGCCGTCGACGAGCTGCTGGAGCGAGACGCCGTCCTTGACGAGTGCGAGCTTCTTGCCGTCCTCGGTGACGGTGACACTGCTGCGCGGCGCGACCACGGTACGGCCGCGCGACAACGGGTTGGGCTGGCTCACCTGCGGGCTCTCGGAGATGGTGACGGTGAGGTTGCCCTGCGCCACCGCGACGGTGGCGACGCGCACGTCGCGGCCCATCACGATGATGCCGCTGCGCTCGTCGATGATGATCTTGGCGGCGAGATCGGGATCGACCTGGAGCTGCTCGATCTCGGTGAGAAAGGCGACGACGTTGCCCTTGAACTCCGGCGGGATCGAAAGCTGCACCGTGGAGGGGTCGATCGGCTCGGCGGTCTTGACGCCGAGATAGTCGTTGACCGCGGCCGCGATCCGCTTGGCCGTGGTGAAATCGGCATTGCGCAGCGCCAGGCGCACATTCGGCAGCCGGTTGAGCGCGAACTCGATCTCGCGCTCGATGATGGCGCCGTTGGCGATGCGTCCCACGGTCGGAACGCCGCGCACGATCTTGGCCGCTTCGCCCTCGGCCTGGAAGCCGGAGATTGCGAGCGAGCCCTGCGCCACTGCGTAGACGTTGCCGTCGGCGCCGAGCAGGGGGGTGACGAGCAGGGTGCCGCCCTGGAGGTTCTTGGCATCGCCGAGCGCCGAGACGGTGACGTCCATGCGCGTGCCCTGGGTGGCGAAGGCCGGCAGATTGCCGGTGACCATCACGGCGGCGACGTTGCCGGTGCGGATGGTGGCGCCGCGGATGTTGACGCCCATTCGCTCGAGCATCGCCTGCAGCGACTGCTTGGTGAAGGGGATGTTGTTGAGGGTGTCGCCGGTGCCGTTGAGGCCGACGACGAGGCCGTAGCCGATGAGCTGGTTCTGCCGCACGCCCTCGATGTTGGCGAGATCCTTGATGCGCGAGGTCGCAGCCGCCGGCGCGACCGACAGCGCCAGCGCCGACAGCGCCGCGCAGGCCACCCCAACAATCCTCACCCAACGAACGCCTGGCATCTCTGCTCCCCAAGCCTCCTGAAAAGGCCCCTCAAATCGGAAAGACCTGCACGACACTCCCATGACGAGCTGGTCCGGCGCTGTCCTTGCCAGTGCTGTGCCAACCGGGGCAGCGAGGGTAGGTGGCTGAATAGGTTGAATAAATCTGTTTCGACCAATGTCAGCGGTCATTCGCCCTGAGGAGCGAAACTGCCGCCCGTCGGCAGATTTTGCCGGGCTGTTTACGCCCCGTTAACCATAAGGCGGCGAAGGTGAGGGCATCGATCACCCGGATTCCCTCCGATGCGCATCTACGGACCGAACGGCACCCCGCTGGCGCAGCCTTTCCACGACGGCTATCTGATGAAGCCGATCGACATCCCGCGGCTGCTGGAGACGATCCGCCAGCTCCTCAAGCTCGAGTGGCAGTACG
>NZ_JALBGZ010000461.1:0-5202 GCF_023006515.1 Bradyrhizobium sp. PRIMUS42 | reverse complement strand
GGCACCGTCGCCGGCGACCACAGCGTGACCTTCCTCGGCCCGTTCGAGCGCCTGACGCTGTCGCATCAGGCCGAGGACCGCATGCTGTTCGCCCATGGCGCGCTGAAGGCGGCGTTGTGGGCGCACGGCAAGAAGCCGGGTCACTACTCCATGGCCGACGTGCTCGGCCTCTCCGACATCTGAACCAGAGCATGATCCGGAAAAGTGTGAAGCGGTTTTCCGAGAAGATCATGCTCAAACAACAACCGTAACGGAAAGCAGTCAATGAGCGAACGTCTTCTCGTGCTCGTGCGTCACGGCCAGAGCGAATGGAATCTGAAGAACCTGTTCACGGGTTGGAAGGACCCCGACCTCACCGAGCTCGGCGTGAAGGAAGCCACGGAAGCCGGCCGCAAGCTGAAGGCGCAGGGCCTCGTGTTCGACGTCGCCTATACGTCGGTGCTCACGCGCGCGCAGCACACGCTCGACCTCATCCTCGGCGAGCTCGACCAGAAAGGCCTGCCGACGATGAAGAACCTCGCGCTGAACGAGCGCGACTATGGCGATCTCTCCGGCCTCAACAAGGATGACGCCCGCAAGAAATGGGGCGAGGACCAGGTGCTGATCTGGCGCCGCTCCTACGACGTGCCGCCGCCCGGCGGCGAGAGTCTGAAGGACACGCTGGCGCGCGCGCTGCCGTACTATGTGCAGGAGATTCTGCCCGGCGTGCTCAACGGCAAGCGCACGCTGGTCGCCGCCCACGGCAACTCACTGCGCGCGCTGATCATGGTGCTGGAAAAGCTCTCGCCCGAAGGCATTCTGAAGCGCGAGCTCGCGACGGGTGTGCCGATCATTTACCGGCTCAACGCAGATTCGACCGTGGCCTCGAAGCTGGATCTGGCGGGCTGAATTTTCTTCGCCGCATGCGCGATGCCGTAGGGTGGGCAAAGCGAAGCGTGCCCACGATATGTCGGTGGTTTCAGAAAGATGGTGGGCACGGCGCTCTGCGCCTTTGCCCACCCTACGGCAGTGTGCTTGCAGCTCCTACTGCATCCCCAGCTGCCCGGCTTCCCAGCCCAGCATCGCCTGCTTGCGGGTGATGCCCCAGTGATAGCCGGTGAGCGTGCCGCTCTTGCCGAGCGCGCGGTGGCAGGGAACGACGAACGAGACCGGGTTCTTGCCGACCGCGGCGCCGACGGCGCGCGAGGCCTTCGGGCTGTTGATGTTGCAGGCGATGTCGGAATAGGACACCGCGCGCCCCATCGGGATCTTCAACAGCGTCTCCCACACCCGCACCTCGAAATCGGTGCCGATCATGACCACGCGCAGCGGCTGGTCCGGCCGCCAAAGTCTGGTGTCGAAGATGCGCGCAGCGAGCGGGGCCGTGCCCTCGTGATCCTCGACATAGATCGCGTTCGGCCAGCGCCGCGTCATGTCGGCGAGCGCAACCTTCTCGTCGCCGTGGTCGGCGAAGGCAAGGCCTGACAGGCCGCGATCGGTGGCGATCACGATCGCTGTGCCGAACGGCGAGGGGTGAAAGCCGTAGCGCAAGGTCAGGCCGGCGCCACCGTTCTTCCATTCGCCCGGCGACATCGCTTCATGGGTGACGAAGAGATCGTGCAGCCGCCCCGGGCCTGACAGGCCGGAATCGAGCGCGGCGTCGAGAATGCTCGCGGAGTCCCGTAGCAATCCCTTGGCGTGATCGAGCGTCAGCGCCTGCATGAAGGCCTTTGGTGTGATCGAGGCCCAGCGGCGGAACAGATGGTGCAGCTCATCCGGCGTGACGCCGGCGGCATCCGCCATCGCCTCGATGGTCGGCTGCGCGCGCCAGTTCTCCGAGATGAAGGCGATCGCCCGGCGGACCGAATCATAGTCACGCAACGCGGCGTTCTGGGGGCCCGGCTTGGTCAGGCGCTGGTCATGTATGGCGAGTGTCATCATGACCGGAAATGTAGGGGAGGGACGGGTGGGAAACCACCCGATTTCCGACGTGAAATCAGCTGATCGGGTTGTAGGTCGGACCGCGCTTGGCGGCGTTGAGTGCTTCAACCAAGCCTTTGTAAAAACTTGCTTTTTCCTCTGGCCCCAGGAAGCGGGCGATCTGGATCTGGTGGCCGCGCGAGATCAGATAGAGATGCTCGATGCCAAAGTCCTCGTCGACCTCCATGTCGAGGCGGACCCAGAGCGGATTGAACGTCCATTCGGCGACCTGGCCGCGATGGCTGATCCGGCGCACGCGCAACTCGGAGGTCGTGACCGTGATCTCCTCGCGTGCCCGCGCGGTGCGGAAATTGACCCGGAAGGCCCACCAGATCACCAGCACGTCGATGCCGAAGAAACCGAGCACCGGCCAGGCGCCCTTCAACAGGAAAGCGAGACCAGTGGCAAAGCTCACCACGCTCAGGAACAGCATCACGGCGAGGAAGCCGGTGCGGTCGAGCGAGCGGTGCGGCGTCAGCAGCGCGGAGAAGATCTGAGGCTCGTCCTCGCTTTCAGATTGCTCCCGCTCAATTTCGTTGCCTGTGCTCATCGTCCCTCAGTATATCCCGATCATGGCGAAAATCACCCGCAAGCCGACGCCGCGCAAAGCGCCCGTGCCCAACGACAAGGCAGAGGCGGCCGTCGCGAAGCCCAAGCCCGCTAAGAAATCGGCCCCCGCCAGGAAGTCGCTTAGGGCTATCAGACCCTGGACGCCCGCTGAGGTTCACGAAGTCTTCAGCCGTTTCCGCAAAGCCAACCCGGAGCCGAAGGGCGAGCTCGAGCACGTCAATCCGTTCACGCTGCTGGTGGCCGTGGTGCTGTCGGCGCAGGCCACCGATGCCGGCGTCAACAAGGCGACGCGTGCGTTGTTCGAAGTCGCGGACACGCCGCAGAAGATGCTCGACCTCGGCGAGGAGCGGTTGCGCGACTACATCAAGACCATCGGGCTCTACCGAACCAAGGCCAGAAACGTCATCGCGCTGTCGGCAAAGGTGATCAGCGAATTCGGCGGCGAGGTGCCGCGCACGCGCGCCGAGATCGAGTCGTTGCCCGGCGCCGGCCGCAAGACCGCCAACGTCGTGCTCAACATGGCCTTCGGCGAACACACCATGGCGGTCGACACGCATGTGTTCCGTGTCGGCAACCGCACGGGACTAGCGCCCGGCAAGACGCCGCTGGAAGTCGAACTCGGTCTCGAAAAGGTGATCCCCGCGGAGTTCATGCTGCACGCCCATCATTGGCTGATCCTGCACGGCCGCTATACTTGCCTCGCCCGCACGCCGCGCTGCGAGGTCTGCCTGATCAACGATCTCTGCCGATGGCCGGAGAAGACGGTCTGAGCGACGGCGCCATCACCGCATCTGCCGCGCGGGCTCGATCAGCTCGGGCCGCGGGCCTGATAGCCGCTTGTGCATGTGGACCATGAAAGCCATGCCGAAGATCGGCGTCGCCAGATTGACGATCGGGATCGAGACGAAGGCGGCGATGAACAGGCCGGCGGTGAAGATGGTGGCGGCGTTGTCGCGTCGCATCGCCTTGGCCTCTTCCGGCGAGCGGAAACGCATCGCGGCCAGCTCGAAATATTCACGACCGAGCAGCCAGGCGGCGGCGAGGAAGAAGACCAGGAAGCCGGCGCCGGCGAACAGTACCAGCGGCAGCGCGATCAGATAGACGAGGATCGTCAGCAGCGCGGTCTTGATGCCCTCGAAGATGGCCTGGCTGAACGGCAGCGCGCGGCCTGGCTGCTCGGCCGGATAGTGCTCGCGCTCGACGATGTCGGCGACGTCGTCGACGAACAGGCTGGCCACCACCGAAGTGATCGCGGGCATCAGGAAGACGCCGCCGAACACGACACCGAGGCCCGCGGCGATCGAGACGATCCAGGACAGGATTTCGAGCGATGTATGCCAGCCCGGTCCCAGCAGCCCTTCCAGCCAGACCTCACCGGAGGTCGCAAACCAGCTCAAGAGCCGCTGCAAGCCGATCGCCAGCACGGTGATCAGCACGAGCGCAAGCCCGATCGACCGCCACAGGATCGAGCGCATCGGCGGCGAGATCATTTGCGACAGCGCCTTGATGGCGGCATCCAGCATGGTGGGGCCCTTTCACGAAACGACCCGCGAGAGGTAGAGATGCACGGCGGTTTCGGCAAGGGAGGGCAGCTACGGCCTGCTTCCTTTGTCCCGACCACAGTATCGTAGAGTGGGCAAAGCGTAGCGTGCCCACGGCTTCTGTCGCGGTTTTCGATTGATGGTGGGCACGGCGCAAGTGCGCCTTTGCCCACCCTACGAGATTGATCCAGCGGATGGAGCCGCTCACCCACAAGGGGTTCGCACCGTCGGTTCAGCCCTCAGCTACCCATGCCGATGCCCGTGCTTGCGCCCCTTTGCCTGCTTGCCTTCCCCTGTCGGGATCATCACCACGCGGCCGTAGCGCACGCCGCGTTCGGCGATGATGTGGTCGGCGAAATGCCGGACCTCGGCGGCATCGCCCCGCAGCGCGGTCATCTCCATGCAATTGTTGTCGTCGAGATGGACATGCAGGGTCGCCAGCGCGAGGTCGTGATGGCCGTGGAATTCCTGCACCAGGCGCTTGGAGAGATCGCGGGCGGCGTGGTCGTAGACATAGACGAGGCCGGCGACGCAGGCGCCGGTCTGCGCGGTGTCCTCGGTGCTCTGCTGCAGGCCGGCGCGGGCGAGATCGCGGATGATCTCGGAGCGGTTCTGATAGCCGCGTGCTTCCGCCGCCGCGTCAATCTCCGCCAAGAGATCGTCCTCGATCGTGATCGTAATTCGCTGCATCAGGCCCTCTCTGCGTCCCGCCTATATTCCGTGAACCGTAGCCCGGATGGAGCGAAGCGCAATCCGGGACAGTCTCGATTTGTTAGCAGAACCCGGATTTCGCTTGCGCTCCATGCGGTCTACGCAGTGTCTTCACAGCCGCGTTGCACGCAGGCGCAGCGCATTCCCGACCACGCTCACCGAGGACAGCGCCATCGCCGCTGCCGCGATGATCGGCGACAGCAGGACGCCGAAGGTCGGATAGAGGATGCCGGCGGCGATCGGGATGCCGGCGGCATTGTAGATGAAGGCGAAGAACAGGTTCTGGCGGATGTTGCTCATGGTCGCCTGCGACAGCTTTCGCGCGCGGACGATGCCCACGAGGTCGCCCTTGAGCAGCGTCACGCCCGCGCTCTCCATCGCCACATCCGTGCCGGTGCCCATGGCGATGCCGACTTCGGCC
>NZ_JALBGZ010000460.1:0-5214 GCF_023006515.1 Bradyrhizobium sp. PRIMUS42 | reverse complement strand
AGGCCGGCGCAGGCGCCGCCGAACATCACGGCGAGGGTGCGGATGCGCAGCACGGGATAGCCGAGCGCATGCGCGGAAACGTGATTGTCGCCGCAGGCGCGCAGGATCAATCCCGCCCGCGTGCGGTACAGGAACCACCAGACCCCGATAACGAGTGCAATGGAGAAATAGACGAAGCCGTCCTCGCCGAACAGCACGCGGCCGACCAGCGGGATGTCGGTGAGGCCTGGAATGGAGAGATGCACTGCAGGCGTGATGCGCTCGCCGACGAAGCCGGCGCCGATCAGTCCGGACAGCCCGACGCCGAGGATGGTCAGCGCGAGACCCGTCGCGACCTGGTTGACGGCGAGCCCGAGGGCCATCAACGCGAAGATCAGCGACATCATCGTGCCCGCGACGATGCCGAACAGCGCGCCAATGAAGATCGATCCAGTCAGCCAGGCGCCGGCAAAGCCGCAGGCCGCACCGACGATCATCATGCCTTCGACACCGAGGTTGAGCACGCCGGAGCGCTCGGTCACGAGCTCGCCGGTCGCGGCGATCAGCAGTGGCGTCGAGGCGGCGAGCACCGCGAGGATGATGGCCTCAACCAGCTCCACGAGGCACCTGTCGGTTCGAGGACACCAGCTTGAAGCGATAGAGGATGAGGGAATCGCAGGCGAGCACGTAGAACAGCAAAATGCCCTGAAACACCTTGGTGACGTCCAACGGGATCTTCATCGCGATCTGGGCCTGCTCGCCGCCGATAAAGGTCAGGGCAAGGAAAAGGCCTGCAATTAATATTCCAAGCGGGTTCAGCCGACCGAGGAAGGCAACGATGATCGCAGTAAAACCGTAGCCGGGTGAGATGCCGGGCTGGAGATGTCCGACGGGCCCCGCGACCTCGATGATGCCGGCAAGACCCGCCAGCGCCCCTGACACCGCGAAGGTCAGGATGATCAGCTGATTGGCGTTGAAGCCGCCGAACCTTGCGGCACGGGGCGCGGCGCCGACGACGCGGATCTCGAACCCCTTGATGGTGCAAGCGAGCAGGATCGCCGCTGCCGCGACGACGAGCAGGGCGATGATCGAGCCGAGATGCAGCCGGCCGCCTTCGATCAGCAGCGGCACCGTCGCAACCGGATCGAACTCGGCCGTGGTCGGGAAGTTGAAGCCGTGCGGATCGCGCCAGGGCCCGCGCACGAGATAGTCGAGGAAGAGGTCGGCGACATAGACCAGCATCAGGCTGGTCAGGATCTCGCTGGCGCCGAACTTCACCTTGCAGATTGCCGGGATCAGGGCATAGAGCGCACCTGCGGCGGCAGCCAGCACGAGCATCGCCGGCAGCACCCAGGCGCCTGCGTCGGTGCCTTGAGTCTTCACCGCGATCCAGCTTCCGGCGACGGCACCGATCAGGAATTGTCCCTCGGCGCCAATGTTCCAGGCATTGGCGAGATAGCAGAGCGACAGCCCGATCGCGATCATCACCAGCGGCGTCGCCTTCACCGCGATCTCCTGGAGCGAATAGCCGTCGGTCAAGGGCGCGATGAAATAGGCGTGCAAGGCGAGCAGCGGATTCTTGCCGAGGATCGCGAACAGGATGACCATGGTCACGATGGTGAGGCCGATCGCAATCAGCGGCGAGACCAGCGCGATCGTGCCCGAGCGCTCGGCGCGCCTCTCAAGCACCAACTGCATGCGCGGCCTCCTTCGGCTCCAGGCTGCTGCCGCCCATGAGCAGGCCGAGCTTTTCGCGGCTCGCCTCGCTCGTGGCGAGTGGCGAAGACAGCTTGCCGTGGAACATGACCGCGATGCGGTCGGCGATCTCCGAGAGCTCGTCCAGATCCTGGCTGGTCACAAGCACCGCGGCGCCTGCGGTTGCGAGATCAAGCAGCGCCTGTCGAATGACGGCAGCGGCGCCGGCATCGACGCCCCAGGTCGGCTGGCTCACCACCAGCACCGCGGGGTTGCGCAGGATCTCGCGTCCCACGATGAACTTTTGCAAATTGCCGCCGGAGAGGGATGCCGCTTCCGGATCGCGCTTGGCCTTGCGCACGTCGAACGTCTCGGTCGCGCGGTCGACGGTCTTCAGCGTGGCGGCGGTATCGATGAAGCCGCGATGGACCATGCCACTGGCCGCATGACCGGTGAGCAGCGCGTTCTCCGACAGCTTCATGCGCGGCGCGGTGCCGTGGCCGAGCCGCTCCTCGGGCACGAAGGCGGCACCTAGCTTGCGCCGCTGCGTGATCGAGAGGTGGCCGGCGGCGATGCCTTCGATCACGATGGTGCCGGGATCCTTCGTGAGCCGTTCACCGGAGAGCGCGGCGAACAGCTCATCCTGGCCGTTGCCGGCCACGCCGGCGATGCCGAGGATCTCGCCGCCCTTCAGCTCGAACGAGATGTGATCGAGCCGTACGCCATGCGTCTCGCTTGGTGCGAGTGAAAGATCGTTGACGACGAGCCGCGGCACGGTGGTCTTCCGGGCCGATGCGGCCTTCACTTCCCTGATCTCGCCGCCGACCATCATGCGTGCGAGCGAGGCGGCGGTCTCGAGCCTTGGATTGCAGGTCGCGACCTTCCTGCCGCCGCGCAGGATCGTGGCGGTGTCGCAGAGCCGCTTCACCTCCTCGAGCTTGTGGCTGATGTAGAGGATGGCGCGGCCTTCGGCCTTGAGCCGCTCCAGCACGATGAAGAGCTGATCGGCTTCCTGCGGTGTCAAGACGGCGGTGGGCTCGTCGAGGATCAGGAATTTGGGATCCTGCATCAATGCGCGGACGATCTCGATACGCTGACGCTCGCCGACCGACAATTGCCAGACCTCGCGCCGGGGATCGAGCGGCAGGCCATAGATCTTCGACACCTGCTCAAGCCGCGCCGACATGTCCTTGAAGGACTCCCGTCCGTCGAGACCGAGCGCGACGTTCTCGGCGACGGTGAGATTGTCGAACAGCGAGAAGTGCTGGAACACCATGCCGATGCCGCGGCTGCGTGCTTCCGAGGGGCCGGACAGCACGACAGGTTGGCCATGCCAGCGAATCTCGCCGGCGCTGGGCTGGATCAGTCCGTAGATCGCCTTGACCAGCGTCGACTTGCCGGCGCCGTTCTCGCCGAGGAGCGCGTGGATTTCGTTCGGCCGGATGTCGATGTCGATGGAATCGTTGGCGAGGAAATCGCCATAGCGTTTGGTGAGTCCGATCGTCCGCAGCAGCGGGGACTCGCCGGAATTCAGGCCGTCAAATGTCGAATCCAACATTCGCTGATGCGCTTGCATGGTGAAGTGCCCCAATAGTGGGCCAGTTTGGACCCCGGCGTAAGATGTGAAAATGCGTCATCCCTTGCTCAACGCTTCGGCAGGCGGGTGGTATCAGCGGCTCGCTGTTCTCGCCCGGGCGAAGACACGCCTTACCGCGAGCGGCTGTTGCAGATTTGTGACGGTCCAAGCCAAATCGGAACCCGCTATGCAGACGTAATGTCACGGTGAGCAAAGTTGCGCCACCACGCCCATGCATTGCGGTTCGCCCCTGCATCGGCTCCCGACCGTCGCTGCCGCAGGATCCGCTCGGGATAAAAGACAAAGGGAAATCAAACAGGAATGTCCGGCAATAGACGGCCTCGCCCGGCCGTATGCCCGGTGATGGTGACGCGCAAAAACCCTCCAAATCCCACGATGAAACGCCGCCTCGTGCCGAAACAAGCGGCATGCCTTGAAAAAAGTTGAGGCTTCTCACTCCGGGAGATCGGCGCAAGTGTCGCACCCAGGGGCGTTCATTGACGTGTGCAAACTCGGGGGTATTCAGGATGTCGTTTCGTTTCAAGGCAGTGGCAGCAGCGGCGCTGTCACTTGCTACGCTGGCCAATGGTGGCTTGGCTCAGGCGGCGGATCTGCCGGTCAAAGCGGCCAAGAAGGCGCTGGACCTTCCGTTCTTCCTGGTGATCGATAACCGCGTCACGTTCTCGTACATCTTCAACGCCTCTCAGCCCGGTGCGTGGTCGTTCCGGCCGGATGGGTCGATCAACAGCAAGACCACCAAGCAGGTCTATTCGTTCACCCACTTTGACGCCTGGGCGTATGGCACGAACTTCTTCACCATCTCGATGTTCAAGTCCGATCAAAACGACCCGGCCGGGCCCTGCACCAACGCGGGCACGATCTTCGGCGCGCCGGCATCGTGCGCCGGGGCAACGGAGATCTACGGCCTGTTCCGCTCGACATTCGGCTGGAATGAGCTCTTCAACACCAAGGCTTTCAGTGCGGGGCCGCTGCACAACATCTCGTTCGAGGTCGGCATGGATGCCAATACCGAAAACAGGTATTTCGGCGCCGCCAAGCGCGACGTCGTCGGCGGTCTGCAGTTTGCGTTCGATCTGCCCTACAAGGGCTACATCAACGTCGCGCCGCTGGTCTATTGGGAGTTCGCCAACCACAATTCCTTCAGCCAGTGCGGATTGTTCGGTCCGGGCGTTCCCGGCGTCACGTGTCTTGCGGACGGCAATACGTCGTTCAAGCCAACCTGGGCGGTTGAAGTCAATTACTACATGGACCTCGGCTTCCTGCCGCCGAACATGCAGTATTTCTCGATCAGCGGCCGCGCCGGCTGGTACGGCAAGAAGGGCACCGACACCGAACCGCTTCCCTACAGTCCGGCGAACGGAGTCTACAACACAGCGGTGGAGCTGAATTCGGAGCCGATCCGCCTGACCTTCGACGCCTCGAAGGCGGCCTGGGGTGACAAGTACTCCCACTTCGTGGACGTTTGGGTGGCGTACCGCTACTGGCAGAACAAGTTCGGTCTCGATCACAACCTCGCCGTCGGCTGTACCACGGCCGTCGGTGGCCGGACGGTGAGCACCGGGGCCTGCACCGAATCCTCGCTCTATTCCGGTATCAGCGTGAAGTTCTGACCGGTTGAGGTCTCAAAGGTCGATGGCGCCGCGTGGAAAATGCGCGGCGCCGTTCGCGTTTGCCAAGAGTGCTCTCGTTGGGTGGGCAGAGCGAAGCGTGCCCACCATATCTGCTGCGATGTTGGGATAGATGGTGGGCACGGCGCAAATGCGCCTTTGCCCACCCTTGTATTAGGGCGATCGATTATATTGAGCCGTTCCGTGAGGAATGGCCCAGCCCGGGTGGCCGCCCGAGCTGGGTCGCCGTTCGATCGGATCGGAGCCCACCGAAGCCTTGAGGGCTGTCAGACGTAGCAAGATCGCGATCGGCACTTCATCGGGACCCGAATGGTT
>NZ_JALBGZ010000045.1:0-19254 GCF_023006515.1 Bradyrhizobium sp. PRIMUS42 | reverse complement strand
AACCGCAGCAGCCGCGCGATCTCCGTCCAGTGCGCCGCCACGAAGGCAAGGAACGCGGCCGCGATCAACAAGCCGCCGACGATGCCGACGACGACGGCGATGTTGATGCCCGCAGGCAGTGGCGGCAGCGCATTGCGGATCGAGGCGACCGCCGCCGGCGCAATCACGCCATCGGCCTCCCATCGCGCAAGATCAGCGTCCAGGCGGTCCCGGTAGGTCTTCTCGAACATCGTGGTGGATTACCTCGGTGCCGCCGGATGGCGGGGCATTGCTGGGTCGGAGCGGGCGGGGAGTTGGTTCAAGCTATTAGCACCCTGAGCGGGGTCTTATGACCTCGGACAACAATAAACGCGAAAACAACCCCATGCACAGTAGCCGGGGGCTGAAAGATCAATGACTTACGGGAGTCCGAATTCGTCTGCCTCGTCGGGCAAATTCCAGGAGCGATGCGCGTGGCGTCATCGCCGAGCGCGGCAAGAGCGCGATCCTCGTCACCCCCATGACATCGGCGAACCCATCGCCATGGCCGGCCGCCGAGACGCTGCCCTCGCGGACGGTTCTGACAAACAGGTCCAAGGCCTGAAGGTCCAACCCTGAAGGCGATTCATCGATCTTTTCATATTCTGCAAAAGAGATGCTCAGATTGCGCGAATGGTTGCAGGGCTCTCAAAGCTGTAGCGTTCACTCAACATGGCCATAAACGGCCACATTGCAGCGAGGGGGACTGCAGCCATGGAATCGCTGGCGAAAACCAGTTGCCCCGGATCGACGGTGATGAGAGCGCTGCTGTGTCTCGTTGCCGCGACGATTCTGGCGCTCCAGGCGGGTACCGCGAGGGCCCAGACGGCCGCGGAATCCTGGCCGAACCGTGCGATCACCTGGGTGGTGCCGTTCGGGGCCGGCGGCGTCACCGACGGCCGCCTGGAACATCTCGCGGGCGAGGTGCTGGGCAGTGCCGGGGCCGGGGGAACCGAAATTGACCTTGCCCGGGTTGGCCTTCGCGTAGGCGACGAACTGAGAAGGTCCCGGTTTTGTCTCCATTACCATTTGTGCCGGCGACGACGGCTACTAGATCGGATTCGCACTGCTCAATCGCCCCCGTCGACGACGTGAACTTTGTGGCAGCGCGGATTTACAATCCAAGACTGAAACTGCGACCGAAAACGGGATTTGCTCTTGCGGCTGTGGAAAGATCGCTCTGCCGTAGACGGCGCTCGCGACGGTGCCAGACGGTCAAGCCGATCTTGAAAGGGGCCATTAGAGGAGCCACTGCAGCAGCGAATATGGCGGATCAGAATCGGGATGATGCTCGAACACGCCAAAAACCTCGGTGCCGATTGTGACCGCCTGCCGTGGGTCGCCCAGGAGATTCCCTACCATGCGGATGCCGCCGGCATGCGGAAGCTCGACCAGGACGGCGAGATAGGGGCCGTGCTGCCGGAGCGCTGCATGCGACGGATGCCAGACCCGCTCCCAGCTGAAAATGCGGCCGAGCGGAGCGACCTCAACCCATTCCAGATCGAAAGCGTGGCATCGATGGCAGATCCATTCGGGGCCGAATTGCCAAGCACCACAGCCGCCACAGCGCTGGACGAGAAGCCGGCTTTCGCGCAACCCCGCCCAGTAAGGCGACGACAGGCCGTCGGGCTCAGCCACCGGGATCGGAAGCCCCTTGGGAAAATAGGACACGTTCTCCGGGACGCTCACAGCGTCGCCTCCGAGCCGAGGAGCAGATTGCTGACCGGCGTGACCATCGGACCGCCAATGACCATGGCCACGTCGTTCCGCTCGGCCTGGTTGGTCGAGGTGCCGCGGACCTGGCGCACGGCCTCGAGCACGAGCTCAAGGCCGTGCATATAGCATTCGGCAAGATTGCCACCGCTGGTGTTCAGGGGAAGCCGCCCTGATGGCGCGGTGAGATTTTCGAGTGTGAGAAAATCATTGGCCTGCTCAGGCTCGAAGAAACCATGCTCGGCGAGCGCCATGACGACACCTCCGGTGAAGTTTTCGTAGGCTTGAACCGTTCCGACATCGGAAGGGCCTAGCCCGGCCATGCGATAAAGATCCGGAGCAACCGTGTCGAAGCCGGCGCTGGCGTAGCTCGGCGCATTGTGGGGAATGGCTCCGCTGCGGTGTCCTGCGCCCATGGCTGCGCCAAGCACGAAGACCGGCTTCTGCCGAAACTCGCGCGCACGCTCCTGCGAAACAACGACCAGCGCGGCGGCGCCGTCGTTCTCCATGCAGCAATCGTAGAGATGAAACGGTTCGACGATCCAGCGCGAGGCATCGTATTTTTCGATGTCGAGGGGCTTGCCATGCATGACAGCGCGCGGGTTTGACTGGGCGTGGCGATACGACGCGAGCGCGATCGCGCGCAAAGCTCCCTGGCTGACGCCATGCTCGTGCATGTAGCGCTGCACCTTCATCGCAAAGCGCTGCGGCGGAGCCAGGACGCCATACGGCATCAGATAGGCCTTTTCACCAAAAATGGTCTCGGTGCCGCCGACCTGTCCGAAGCGGCCATATTGGCCCTGCGCCAATGCGCGAAACACCACGACGCAGTCGGCCAGCCCGGCCACAATGGAGGCCGCAGCGTTGGCCACTGCGGCGCAGCAGCCGCCTCCTCCACCGCCCCATTGCATCGTCGTCGTACGAAGCCGGTGCGTGCCGAGCGCCGCGGCCAACCGCGAGGCTTCGTTTCGATCGTCGCCGTAGGACGAGAATCCGTCGATGTCGCGCGGATCAAGTCCTGCGTCCTTGCACGCGGCGAGAATGGCCTTCAACGCGAGCTTGAACTCCGGATCCGGCGACGTGCCGTGGCGATAATAATCGGTCTCGCCGATGCCGACCACGGCAACGCGGCCCCTGAGCGTCCGCTGGTCGCCCGGCTTTGACATCAGGCCTTGCTGCCTCGCGGCGCATTCGGACCGAACGCTCCGGCCTCCGCCAAGCTTGCCATCCGCCTGTCGTCATAACCAAGCAATTCGCGAAGCACGCTCTCCGTATGCTGTCCGACCGCGGGAGCCGCCACCGGATCGGCAATGGGCGTCTCTGAATAGCGGATCGGGAGGCTGACATTCGGCACCCAACCCACCCTGTCGTGCGGAATGCGCGTGACGATCCGGCGTTCCCTGGCCTCGGGGGATCGGATCGCGTCGCCCACGCTTCGCACCTGTCCGTGCGGAACGCCGGCGGCCCTCATCCGCGCCTGCCAGTGCGCCCATGGTTGCTGCGCAAATGCTTCGCCGAGAAGCGCAAACAGCTCGTCGCGACGCCCGATCCGATCAGACCCCGTCGCGTAGATCTCCGCCGAAGCCAGATCGTCACGATCAAGGACCTGCGACATCAGACGCTGAAATATCTTGTCGTTTCCGCAATTGATGTAGAACGCGCAGTCCTTGGCCTGAAACACGCCGGACGGGCACGTGTCCGGACTGGTATTTCCACCCCGTTGAGGATTGGCACCGGTGAACAGATGCTGCATCGTTGCGTAGCCGGTCATCAGGACGGCGCTGTCGAACAGCGAAAGCTCGACCGCCTGTCCCAGGCCGGTGCGCTCGCGAGCGACCAGGGCCCCGAGGATCGCATTGCCCGCCATCATCGCCGTGCTGATGTCCATGACCGGCGACAAGGCACGTACGCCCTCGCGATCGGCGTAGCCGTTCATCGATACGAAGCCGCTTTCGACCTGGGCGATGGGATCGAAACCCAGCCGATCCGCATACGGACCGTCGCGCCCGTAGGCCGAGACCGAGCAATAAATGATCTGCGGCCTGATCTTGCGGCAGCTTTGATAATCCAGTCCGAGGCGCTCCATGACGCCCGTCGAGAAATTCTCGACGATCACGTCCGCCGTCGCAATCAACTCCCGCACGATGCCGACTGCGCTCTCCGATTTGAGATCGAGCGCGACACTGCGCTTGTTGCGGTTGGTCCAGAGAAACGGAGCGCCGAGCCCGAGCTCCTTGTCCACGGGTGGGTAGCGGCGAAGATCATCGCCGCGGCCCGGCACCTCGATCTTGATGACCTCCGCTCCCATATCGGCGAGTATCATCGTCGCGAACGGTCCGGCGATGAAGTGCGAGAAGTCGATCACCCTGATGCCGCCCAGCGCTTTTGGCGCGCCGGAAGGACGGGGCGTATGTTCAGGGAATTCCGCTTCAAGCTGATTCAACATGGTGTCATCCGGTAAATTGCTGTCGTTTGACATCGCGGCGCGATGTCGCGTCGGTCAATTCGCTTTTGTGCTCTCGACCAGCGTGCAGCCGCCTTGATCGAGCGGCCGAAACGCCTCGGGCCCGGAGAGAACACCGATGTTTTCCAGCAGGTCCCATTTGCCTTTTGACGTCTTGGGGTCCTTGGCCTTGAGGATATACATGTTGTGGATCGCGCGGCCATCCGGACGGACCACGACGCGACCGTACAGCGCATCGTCAATCGGCTTTTCCTTCATCTTGCGGATGACGGCCTGCGCGTCGTTCGTTCCGGCCTCGTGTGCCGCGTTCAGATAGGCCATGACGGAGGAATAGACACCGGCATGAAAGGCGGTGGGCGAGTGGCCGTGCTGGCGCTCGCTGAACTTCGCCGACCAGGCACGGCTGGCATCATTGAGATCCCAGTAGAACGGCTGGGTGATGATCATGCCCTGCGCTGTCGCAAGCCCGCTCGATTCGATGTCGTTGGTCGTCGCCAGCAGGGCCGCAAATTGCCGTCCCTTCTCCTTCAGGCCGAATTCGGCCGATTGCTTGATGAGATTGACCGTATCGCCGCCCGCGGTTGCGAACGCGATCACGTCCGCGCCGGAGGCGTCGGCCTGGAGAATGAACGAGGCATAGTCCGGGCTGTTGATCGGCACGTTCACCGATCCGAACACGCTGCCGCCGCCGGCGGTGATGACGGACGTTCCATCGCGGACCATCGACTTTCCGAGCGCGTTGTCGGTGGCGATGAAGTACCATTTCTTGCCGCCGCGACCGACGAGATACTCGCCGATCGTGTGCGAGGAAGCCCAGGTGTCGAACGTCCACTGGATGGTATTGGGCGAGCAGAATTTTCCAGTCAGATCCGACGACGCCGCGCTGGACGCGATCAACGCGACCTTGCTGCCGCGCACGACCTCATTGACGGCGAGCCCGACCGCCGAATTGGGGACATCCGCAACCGCGTCGACGCCGTCCTGGTCCATCCAGCGCCGGGCGATCGCGGCGCCGATATCGGCCTTGTTCTGGTGATCTGCCGAAATGATCTCCACCTTGAAGCCGGGATTGGCCTTCATGAACTCTTCAGCCGCCATCTTCGCTGCGGTGACCGAGCCCTCGCCGGCATTGTCCGAATACGGACCTGAGGCATCGTTGAGAATGCCGATCTTCATGACGCGAGCAGAATCCGCCAGCGCCGGCGAACACACGGCAGCGATCATCAGGCCTCCGACAATTCGCGATACAGATCCCATGCGTTTCATCCCTTGATTATTGTTGTATTCCGCTAGAGGTCCAAAACGAGCGTGCGCGTCCTGGAGCCCGAGCAGCAGATCATGATCGTCTTGTTGGAGGCCTGCTCTTCCTCGCTCAGATACTGGTCGCGATGATCCGGTGTTCCGTCCAGCACACGCGTCTCGCAGGTGCCGCAGACACCCTCGCTGCAGGCGTAGCTGGGAGAGATGCCGGCCTCGAGGAGCGAATCCAAAATAGTTTTGCCAGCTTCCACTGCGACGGTGCGGTTGCTTCTGGCCAGCTTGACCTCGAAGCCTCCCTCGAGCGCCGGGGCCTCCCTGGCCTGGAAATACTCGACGTGGACGCAACCCTCGGGACGGTCGGCCGCGGCGGCCTCGAACGCCTTCAGCATCGGCGCGGGGCCACAGCAGTACAGATGAGCTTGCGCGGGCGCCTGTTTGACGATCGACGCCAGGTCGAACATCCGCCCCGAGCGTTCGTCGTCAATGTCGACGTGCAGATTCAGATGGACGTTAGGCCGCAGGCTCCCGATTTCATCGAGAAACGCCGCCGCAGCACGCGTCCTCGCGGCATAGAACAGGTCCCAGCGGCGTCCCAGAAATTCAAGCCGGCGGATCATCGACAGCAACGGCGTGATGCCGATGCCCCCGGCGACCAGGACGGATGTCTCCGCATCTTCGCGGAGCGGAAAATTGTTCTTAGGAGCCGAAACCGTCAAAATATCTCCGACCCTGACATGGTCATGGAGGAAGCTCGCCCCTCCCCGGCTCGCGGCGTCCTTGTTGACCGCGATGACGTAGCGATGCCGCTCGCGCTGGTCGTTCAACAGCGAATAGCTCCGGATCATCTTGTCGGGTAGGTGCAGATCGATGTGACTGCCGGCCGTGAACGGATCGAGCTCGCCTCCGCCCGGCGGCACCAACTCGTAGGAATTGATGCGTTCGGCCTCGTAGGTCATGCGCTTGATGCGAACCGGGATGACACGCTCGGTCATGGCGCCATCCTCCGCCAGTTGAGAGGACGTCCGACTCACATCTCGTATCCGAAATCGGCGCCGAGCCTGGCCCGCATGAACGGCGCGCCGACGTCGACCCAGGAATCCTCCGGAGGAAGTCGCAAGGACACGGCTCGCACCATGAAGACATCGGGGTCAGCCACGCCCTTTGGTTTGGTGCCATGATCGCGATAGGCGCCCAGCGCTTCGAGGATGAAACGGCGCGTCATCGCGATGCCGGTATCGCTCGAGCAAAGATTTTCTTTTGTACGGTCGAAGATCGGTGAAACGCCGCTCTGGCAGGCACCGTCCTGCACCCACAGCCCGGGCAAGCCCGAGAACCAGGTCGAGCGCTGGGCCTCGTGGTCGAATTGGAAGCCGTTCTGCGGATTGTACCTGGTCCAGTAACCGGCATAGGGGACCGTCACGGGATGCTGAACGAGCGCGTTGCGACTGGCGTGCCCGCTTTCGCGGCCATTGTGCCCTTCCGCGAAGATCTGCCGTGTCTTGGGGCGGAGCGGCTCGGAAGGATGGTATGAGAACATGATGCAGAGCGTGTTCTCGTCGTCGATCGGCACCCAGGCGTGCCCGCTGAGATCCGGGAACGGAGACAGCGGCGGGACCAGCGTGTAGAACGGCAGCATGAACTGATTCACGCGCCAGTAGAGCGTGTTGGCGTCGTAGTTGCGCCGCGCAGCGATGCTCATCCCGAAATTCTGCTTGATGCATTCGAATGTCGGGCGAAGGTCCCGCTTCTGGATCCACGCACTCGTCGTGCCTTGGGCGTCCAGGCGGCCGTGGAGCAACGGCGCGTGCGCCGAATCGATCTCGCCTTCCACGGCCTGAAGCCAGTTGCACTCCTGGACGCGCAGGCTGACATGCACCTGCTCCTGCGGCACGAGATTCCATTCGACGTTCGGAAGCGGCGGCGGATCAGCCTGGTCTGGCCCCATATAGGTCCAGATCATGCCGTTGCGCTCGCGGCACTGGTACGCCTTGATGCGCACCCGCTCCTTGAGACGGCTACGCACCGGCTCTGCCGGCATATCCGTGACGGCCCCCGTCACGTCGAACTTCCAACCGTGATAGACGCATCGCAGCCCGCAATCCTCGTTGCGCCCGAAGATCAGCGGAGCGCCCCGATGCGGGCAGGCTTGGTCGACCAGGCCCACGCGCCCCTCGGAATCCCTGAAAGCGACCAGATCCTCGCCGAGCAACCGGATCCGCCGCGGCTGTCCGTCCGGGGTCAGATCGGCCGAAGGCAAAAACGGAATCCAGTAGAGACGGAAGAGTTCGCCAAGCGGTGTGCCCTTTCCGACTCGCACCAGCCGCTCATTGTCTTCATGTGAGAGCATGACAGTTCTCCATTCGAATCGAAGGCATCGGGTCGCCGTTATGGGTTTGCCGTGGTGAGCAGTGGAGCCACGCGCTCCGCCAGGCCGAGGTCGCGTACTGTCCAGAGTGGATCGGATGTTACGAGCGGTTGGCGCGGTATCGGAGGCTGCCGGCCTTGCTCGACCAGGCCGACGATGATTTCGATCCGTCGCCGTTCGAGATCCCGGAGCGCTTGTTCGACCACCGCGCCTTCCGCCGCGCAGCCCGGTAGTTCCGGATAAGCGAGGCGGATCAGCCATTGTCCGGGCGCCCTCTCCACAGCTTCTGCTTCGAGCAGATAAGGGACCGCCAGCAATTCGCGCAGATGCAACGTGACCTCCCTGGCAATTAATACGTATACGTATTATAATTCGCTTCCGCTTGCAATGGCTCTAATTCGGCCAATTACGCCGCATTGCGGTAGAGTTGAGCTCGCCGACCCAAGCTGTTACCCGCGAGGCGACCGTCAGGAATCGGAGCGAGGTTGAAAGCACATGAGCGCGAGCGGACGCACGGAGAAGGATTCAGCAGCGGAGCTTGCGCGCACCTGGCAATTGGAAGGCGGCATCGGATTTCTGCTGCGGCTGCTCGAGGCCCGGTATGACGGCCTCTATCAGAGCCTGACCAGACAGAGCGACATCACGCCGCGGCAGTTCGGCGTGCTCATGGCGCTCTACCAGCGGGGTCCGATGACGGCGTCCGTTCTCGCCGACCGCATCAGTTGTGACCGGAACACACTCAGCGAGATGCTCAAGCGCATGGCCGTGCGGCGGCTGGTCTCAAAGAAGAGCAGTCCGGAAGATCGCCGTTCCATTCAGATTCAGATTACCGCCAAGGGCGAGGAAGCTTTGCTAGCGGTCATTCCGGCGGCAGCCGAGCTGCAGAGCCTGATGCTGGTACCCCTGCGCAAGGAGGATCGGGCTCATTTCCTGAAGTGCCTGCTCGCGATCGCAAAGGCCTCCCCCGTCGCCGGCGCGCCGGAAGAGTGACGCCGGTCGCCTCGGCGATGCCGTCGGCTGGTCGCGCGGGCCTATCGCGCCAGCGCGATCTCCTTGTCCTGCCGTTTGGAGACCTCAGCACCCCTGCTCGGGCTCTTATGCCTCCGCGACGTCTCGTTGGGGACTGCCGCGCTTCGGCGTCCACCTTCAGATATTGATGCCGTGTCCGGTCTGGCGGTTCAGCTGATTTTGCCGCTCTCGGATGTCGCCGGGTAGGGCGCGGCCGGAGGCGGCCGGAGAAGACGCCGGGAGCCTTTCGGCGCCCGACCTACTTGCCAGTCCCCTAGGTCAAAGATATATTGGTCCAACCATTGATATCAACTAGGCAAGGAGGGCGCCCCCATTATGAGCTTGACCGAGGAGCAGGTCGCCTTTCGCGACAGCGTTCAGAAAGTTGTTGCCAAGCACGTCGCCCCGATCGCCGCCGAGATCGACGCGACGGATCGCTTCCCCGAGGAGATCGTCAAGATTTTCGGCGAGATGGGGCTGATGCAACTCTGGGTGCCCGAGCAGTATGGCGGTCCCAACGGCAATCTCACCATGATGTGCATCGCACGCGAGGAAATCGCGAAAGTCTCGCCGGCCTGCGCGTCGATTGCCGGCCTCAACACGATGTTCATCATGCCGCTGCTGCACTTCGGGTCGGAAGAGCAGCGCAAGCGATTCCTGCCGATCATTGCCGAGGGCGGCGTCGTCACGGCCATCGCTATTTCCGAGCCCCAGGCGGGATCGGACGTCTCCGCCCTCAATACGCGGGCTCGGAAGGACGGCGACAGCTACGTCATCAACGGCAGGAAACAGTGGTGCAGCTACGGCGTTGCCGCCGACTACATCGTTCTGATGGCGCGCACCAGCGACAGCCCCGGCTCGGACGGCATCAGCGCATTCATTCTCGAGCCGAAGAAAATGCCGGGCATCAGCTTCGGTCGCCATGAGCGCAAGATGGGTTTCCGCGGGGCGCCAAACACGCCGATCTTCCTGGACAACGTCCGCGTACCCGCCGAAAACCTCGTCGGCGAGGAAGGCAAGGGCTTCAAGGCCTCGATGCGCGCGCTCGACCTCAATCGGCCGACGATCGGCGCCCAATGCGTCGGCCTCGCGCAAGGCGCGTTCGAAGCGAGCCTCGCCTACGCCAAGGAACGAAAACAGTTCAAGAAGAGCATCTCCGAATTCCAGGGCGTCCAGTTCATCCTGGCCGACATGGCCATGCAGATCGAGGCGGCGCGTGCGCTGGTCTACGAATGCGCCCGCGCTGGAGACGCCGGCGACTGGAAGCGCCTCAACCTGCTCGCGAGCATGGCCAAGTGCTTCAGCAGCGACATGGCGATGAAGGTGACGACCGACGCGGTGCAGGTCTTCGGCGGCTACGGCTACACCATGGATTATCCGGTCGAGCGGATGATGCGTGATGCCAAGCTGACCCAGATCTTCGAGGGAACGAACCAGATCCAGCGCCTCGTCATCGCGCGCGAACTGCTTCGATAGCCGCCAAATCAAGAAACGCAGACCTGGAGGAACGCCCTTGAGCCGTACATCGGTCCTGACATCGTGCTCTCTATTCGCAGCCACTCTGCTGTCCCTCTCGGCCGCGCATGCCCAGAAGACTTATGATCCAGGCGCCAGCGACACCGAGATCAAGCTCGGTCAATCGACGCCGCTCAGCGGCCCGGCCTCCGCGTTCGGCGCAGGGGCAGGACGTGCAGTGGTCGGCTACTTCGACATGCTCAATGAAGGGGGCGGGATCAACGGACGCAAGATCAGCTTCACTCAACTCGACAACGCCTACAGTGCGCCGAAAGCCGTCGAGCAATCCCGAAAGCTCATCGAGGATATCGGCGTCCTTGCCGAGGTCGGCACGATAGGAACCGCGCCGAACGTCGCCATCCAGAAGTATCTCAACTCCAGGAAGGTGCCGCAACTCTTCATCACCGCGGGAGGACGCCGCTTCAACGATCCGACTCAATTTCCCTGGACCGTTCCGCTCTATCCCGACTTCGAGACCGAAGGCCGCGTCGTTGCGAAATACATCCTCAAGGCCAAGCCGGAGGCGAAGATCGGCGTCCTCTATCAGAACGACGATTTCGGGAAGGATTATCTCAAGGGGCTACGCGCGGGACTCGGCGCGAAGGCGGCTCTGATCGTTGCCCAAGCCTCCTATGAAGTTTCCGACCCAACCATCGACTCGCAAATCGTTCAGTTGAAGTCCGCCGGCGTCGACACGCTGATCGAGCAGTCTTCGGCCAAGGCCGCGGCGCAGTCGATCCGCAAGGTTCATGAACTGGACTGGCATCCGCTGCACATCATCGGTGGCTCGACCGCCTCCGTCGAGACGGTGCTGAAGCCGGCCGGCCTTGACGCCTCGCGCGGACTGGTCACCACGCAGTTTCTCAAGCAGCCGGGCGATCCGGCCTGGGCCGACGACGATGAGGTCAAGGGCTACAAGACTTTTCTCAGGAAGTATGCGCCGTCGGTCAATCCAGACGATTACTCGGTGCTCGTCGCCTACATGAACGTCAACGCGCTGGGGGCCGTTCTGAAGGCCTGCGGCGACCAGTTGACCCGGGCGAACCTGATTCGGAAGGCCACATCCCTGCACGGCGAGCGAATGCCGATGATGCTGCCGGGTATCACCATCAGCACCACACCCGAAGATTACACGGCGTTCAAGACGCTGCGCATCGCCGTTTTCGATGGAACCAGCTGGAGCCTGTCCGGCGAGCCGATGACGGCGGATTAGAAGAAGAGAGCCGGTGGGTCGCGTCTCGTGCGCGCCCACCGCAAGTTTCGCCTGCGCCTTTCGGCACTGCTGAATATAGAGATGCTAAGGCAGGGACGAAGGCGGTAAGATCAAAGACTGATGTGGAAGCCGCCGTTGACTCCGATGTGCTGGCCCGTCGTGTACGAGGACGCATCGGAGAGCAGGAAGCAGACGGTCCGCACCACTTCGTCCGGTGTCGCCCAGCGTGCAAGCGGTATCTGCGCCAACATGCCATCGCGGAATTTCTCGCCGCGTACGACCTCGGTCATCGGCGTTTCGACCACGCCAAAGCAGATCGAATTGGTCCGGACGTTATATTTGCCCCACTCCCGGGCCGCGGTCATGGTCATGCCGAGCAGTCCGGCCTTGGCGGCGGCATAGTTGATCTGGCCTACCGACCCCTTTCGTCCCGCGTCAGACGAGATGTTGACGATAGCTCCTCCCGAGGCGTCGCCGTCCTTGGCGCGCTGGACCAGGTGGCGTCCCACCGCCTGCAGCCAGAGGAACGCGCCCGTGAGATGAACGTCGATGACCTCGCGCCATTGAAGCATGCTCATCTTTTCGATCATCGCGGGACGAATGATGCCGGCATTGTTGACCAGTCCGTTCACCGAACCGAACCGACCGACGGCATCTGCGACGGTGCTCGCGGCCAACTCCGCGTCCGTGACGCTGCCGACGACCTTCATCACCCGCTCCGCAGGCAATGCCGCCAGGACGGCCCCAAGCGCCTCTCCGTTGAGATCGACGGCGACGACGTTCGCCCCGAGTTCGATCGCCAGTTCGGCCGTTGCTTTGCCGATCCCCTGTGCGGCGCCGGTGACGACGATCGTCCGGCCTTGTAGGGACACCATATTTTTTGTCATTCCCGGTTCCTCAGTTTCTGTTGAAGTCAAACATCTTGTGCGCGCACCGCTTCGGGCGAATCAGGTCGTTGCCCAGCCGTGACTGAGAACCAGCGCATCGCGCTCGACGACACGCGCCTGAAATGCGATGCGGTCATCGAGGTGCCAGCATTCGAGCTGGATCGTGTCTCCAGGAAAGACCGGCGCGGACATCCGAGCGCGGATCGTCTTCAGCCCTGCGGGATCTCCGTCGCAGAAGGTTTCCACCAAGCCGCGACAGGCAAATCCGTAAGTCGCAAGCCCGTGCAGGATGGGCCTCCGGAAGCCGGCCTTGCTGGCAACCGCGGGGTCTATGTGCAGGGGATTGAGGTCTCCCGACAGGCGATAAAGCACGGCCTGGTCCGGGCGCGTCGGTAACGTGATTACGCGATCCGGCCTACGATCAGGGACTGGCGTCGGAGCGGCGGCGGGTTCGTCACCGCCGGCGGCTTGTGAGAAGCCGCCGTCGCCGCGAAGGAAGAGCACCTGCTCACTGACGGCCACCAATCGTTTGGCAGCTTCGTCCCATAGTTCCTTCTCGACATGCATGATGGCGCCCTTGCCCTCGCCCTTGTCGACAAGCCGTGCGACGCGACTCTTGCCGATTAGAATTCCGCTTGGAGGAAGTGCGGCATGCATCTGCACAGACTGCTCCCCATGCACCATTTGCCCGAAATTGATGCCGAGCTCTGCATTGTCCCTCATCCAGGCACCCGGCGAGGCCAGAACGGTCGCCATGGTCGGAAGTGGCACCAGATCCTTTTCGTATACGAGGCGCAGTTGCCGCTCGTCCGATGGATCGCTCGCCGCACCGACACCGAGCGCGTAGAGAATGGTCTCTCTTGCCGTGTAGGCGTGGCGGACGTCGCCGGAGCGCCAAGCCCGCGTCTTTGCATAATCAACCATCGCCGACAGCCCTCAAATAACCCATCCAGCACCTATTTGTCTTTGGTTGAACCAATGATATATATCTGACCTGTCGTGGTCAACGATGCTTGATGCAGATGGCGGCCACCGGCTGAGCATGAGTCCGAGAGATCTGATGAGCATTCGACGCAAAGCCTGCATCGCGGGCGCCTACGAGCACCCCACCCGAAAAGCACCGGACAAGACGGTCGCCCAGTTGCACGCCGAATGTGCGCGCGGAGCCCTGGAAGACGCTGGCCTGCGCCTTGAGGATGTCGACGGCTATTTCTGCGCGGGCGATGCGCCAGGCCTCGGCGCGAACAGCATGGCGGACTATCTGGGGCTCCGGCCGCGCCATGTGGACACCACCGATACCGGCGGGTCCGCCTATTTGGTTCACGTCTCGCATGCCGCCCAGGCGATTGCCATGGGCAAGTGCAACGTGGCCCTAATCACGCTCGCGGGCCGGCCGAGAAGCGAGGGATCGAGCGGCGTGGCGCCAAGGCTCGTCGGCGCCGGAACGCCCGATGTGCCCTGGGAAGCGCCTTATGCCCCCGTGACGGTCAACATGTATGCGCTGGCGGCGGCTCGTCACATGTATGAGTACGGCACGACGAGCGAACAGCTGGCATGGATCAAGGTCGCGGCCGCGACCCACGCGCAGCACAATCCGAATGCGATGTTGCGCGATCAGGTCACGGTCGACGACGTCCTCGCCTCGCCCATGATCTCCGATCCCTTGCGCCGCCTCGACTGCTGCGTCGTCAGCGATGGCGGCGGTGCCCTGCTCGTCGTTCGCCCCGAGATCGCGCGTTCGCTCAAGCGTCCCATCGTCAACGTTCTCGGCGCCGGCGAAGCGATCAAAGGTCAGCTCAACGGGCAGGTCGACCTGACGTTCTCGGGCGCAGCCTGGTCCGGTCCTCGCGCGTTCGGGGAAGCCGGTGTCAGGCCGTCCGACATCCAATATGCCTCGATCTACGACAGCTTCACCATCACGGTGCTGATGCAGATCGAAGATCTCGGATTTTGCGAGAAAGGCAAGGGCGGACGTTTCGTCGCGGACGGCAATCTGATTTCCGGAGTCGGCAAGCTGCCGTTCAACACCGACGGCGGCGGACTTTGCAACAACCACCCTGCCAATCGCGGCGGCATCACCAAGGTCATCGAGGCCGTCCGCCAACTGCGCGGCGAAGCCCACGCCAAGGTGCAGGTTCCAAATTGCAGCCTTGCCCTGGCCCAGGGCACCGGCGGCCTGCTCGGCTCGCGCCATGGCAGTGCCACCCTCATCATGGAGCGCGCATGAGATGACGACGATGTATCAGGACCGCCCGCTCGGCTCGGCGGTGCATGACCCCGCAACCGAGCCGTTCTTTGCTGCAACGGCAAGCGGATCGCTTCGCGTGAAAATCTGCGTTTCCTGCCGCAAGCCGCATTGGTATCCGCGGCCGCTTTGCCCCTATTGTCTCGGCGACACCGAATGGAGCGACGTCACCGGCAAGGGTGAAATCTACAGCGTCAGCGTCACGCGCCGTGCCGGCCCCACCCCATATGCAATCGCTTATGTGAGACTCGACGAAGGCATTACGATGTTGAGCAATATCGTCGATTGCGACCTCGATTCGCTGCGGATCGGGCAACGTGTCCACGTCGTATTCAAGCCGGCCGAGGATGGGACGATGATCGCGATGTTCGCCCCGGATCCGGGCTGACGAACGGCCCAAAAGCACCTTCATGTCGCTCGATCCAAAGCTTCGGCGATCGCTTTCGTTGCCCGCCGTCTGCGCACCGATGTTCCTTGTCAGCGGCCCTGATCTCGTCCGCGAGGCCTGCAAGGCGGGCGTGATTGGCGCCCTGCCACGCCAGAACGCCCGCTCGTTCGACGAGTTCGCTGACTGGCTGCGCACGATCTCCGCGGATTTGCGCGAACATGCCGCGCAGGCGCCGGGACCGGTCGGTCCGCTTGCGGTGAACCTGTCTGCAAAGACGCCGGAGGACGAGGTCGGAAGCCACCTCGATCTATGTGCCGAACAAAGCGTTGACATCGTGATCACCGTCGGCGGCAATCCCAGGATCATTGTTCAACAGGCGCATGATCGTGGAATAAAGGTCTTCCACGACATCACCAGCATCCCGTTCGCCGAGCGCGCCATCGCAGCCGGCGTCGACGGCCTGATCTGCATCGGCGCTGGGGGTGGCGGCCACTCCGGTACGATCAGCCACCTCGCATTGATCCGCAAGGTCCGCTCGATCTTCAACGGGACGATCGTCATGGCCGGGGCCATTTCCGACGGCGCCACCATACGTGCGGCGGAAGTGCTCGGCGCCGACCTGGCCTATCTCGGGACCAGGTTCATCGCCACCAGGGAGTCGCTGGCGCCCGACGAATACAAGCGCATGATCGTATCGCAGACGTCCGCAGACCTGATTTACACGGAGAAGGTTGCCGGCGTGGCCGCGAACTGGCTGGCCGCGTCGTTGCGCGCTGCTGGCCTCAATCCAGACGCCATGCCCGAGCCGAAGGGCAAGGGCATGCGGCACGACCATCTGCCTGAGAGCGCGAAACCCTGGAAGAACCTGTGGAGCGCGGGACAAGGGATCGATCTGATCGACGAAATTCCGGCGGTAGCGGACCTGGTTCTGAAGCTAAAGCGGGAATATGCGGAAGCTTGCCAGATCCCCGCTATGGTCTGAGGCCACTTTCGGACTCCGGCTTTCGACTCGCGTGAAGAACTGGCTGGGATCGCGCCCGGCCTTTGACGTCGGCGATAGGCACCTTGCAGGACGACCTCCGGCGCGCCGCATCAAGTTTACGCGGTCAGTCCTTCAAAGCCCGAGCACCTGCTTGGCAATGATGTCGCGCTGGATTTCCGAACTCCCGCCGAAGATCGTGTTGGCGCGGCCGTTGAGATGCCGGGGCACCACGCTTAGGACTTCTTCCGGGATGAGCGGCCGGTCCTTAAGGGCATGGAGAGGACGGCGCGTTTCCTCCACCAGCGCATTTTGCCCGACCATTTCAACTCCCACGCGCGAGATGGCCTGGTGGATCTCGCTCGCACGCAGCTTGAGGACGGACGACACCGGTCCGGGATTTTCGCCTCTTTGCAGGGCTGACAACACCTGCAATTCGAGGAACTCCAGTGTCTGGACGTCGAGCTCGATTTCCGACAGTTTAGTTGCGATCTCCTGAAGCAATATCGCCTTGTAGGACAAGCCGGAGTTGGCCAATCCCCGCACCTTCTCGAGCGCATATCTCAGTTTCGGCGAGTTGATTCCGCCGCCCCGCTCGAATTCAAGCAGATACTTGCCGCAGGTCCATCCCCGCCCTTCCTCGCCGACGAGATTGGTGAGGGGGACTTTCACCTCGTCGAAGAACACTTGATTGACGTCATGGTCCCCGCTGATCATCATGATCGGGCGAATGGTGATGCCTGGGGATGCCATGTCAATGAGCAGAAAGCTGATGCCATCCTGTTGCCTCGGCTCGTCGTTGGTTCGGACCAGCGCGAACATGCGGTTTGCGAAGTGCGCATGCGTTGTCCAGATCTTTGTGCCGTTGACGACGTAGTGGTCGCCCCGGCGAACGGCACGTGTCTTCAGCGAGGCAAGATCCGATCCCGAGCCTGGTTCCGAATAGCCCTGGCACCACCGATCTTCGCCGCTAAGGATGCGGGGCAAGTAGAACTTCTTTTGCTCCGAGGTCCCGAAGCGCATCAAGACCGGCCCGATCATCTTGATACCCATGGGGGATAGCTGCGGCGTTCCTGCTGCGGCACACTCGGATTCGAAGATCCATCGCTGCGTCGCCGTCCAGCCCGGGCCACCATGCTCCCGGGGCCAACCGGGTGCGACCCAACCTCGCTCATGCAAAGCCCTTTGCCATGGAGCGACGATATCGGGATCTGAGAAGAAGGACACGTTGAGAGAGCTGGCCCGGCGCAGCTCGGGAGAAAGACGCGCCGCGATAAATGCTCGCACCTCATCTCTGAACCGTAATTCCTCGGCCGTGAACGATAGCGACATGACTGATCTCATTCCGTTCGGGAGTTGCCAAATAGCTCGGCGTGACGCTGCACATGGTAATCCACGCTTCCGAAAAGTGCTTCGAACACCAGCAGCCGTTTGAAATAAAGGCCGAGATCGAGTTCGTCCGTGACGCCCATCGCGCCGTGGAGTTGCACCGCTTGCTCCGCGACATTGCGCGCGCAGCGGCCGATTTTCACCTTGGCGCCGGACGCGGCGAGCGCCCGCTGCGTCGAATCGGTATTGGCTCCCACGAGAAGAGCCGCACGCGCCGCCATCGCTCGGGCCTCCTCGCATTCAACATACATGTCGGCCAGCCTGTGACGGATCACCTGGTTGGCCGCGAGCGGCCGACCGAATTGCTTGCGCACTTTTGTATAGTCGAGTGTGGCGTCGAACATGCTTCTCATCATGCCGGCTGCCTCTGCGCTGAGCGCAACAATCGCCCGATCGACGACGCTCTGGATGGTCGGCAGCACGTCCGCACCGGTTCCGAGCCGCGCATCGGGCACAAGCCGGGCCTGGTCGAATGTCAGTTCCGCGACGCGGCCTCCACCGAGGCGTGGTGCATCGCGTAGCGTCACTCCTGCGGCATCCTTCGGCACCAGGAAGAAAGCAAGTCCGGCACCCTGCGCACCGGGCAAACGCGCCGACACCATGTGGACGTCCGCAGAGACCGCGTCGAGCACGGCGATCTTGCGTCCGTGAAGCGTCCAACCATGATTGTCAGCCTGCGCCACGGTGTGGACCTCGGAAAGACCTGCCCTTGCGTCCGACTCGTAGTGAGCGAACGACAACAGACGCTCGCCGTTGATGATGGCCGGCAGCAGACCCTTCTGCTGCTCTTCCGTGCCGCATTCGGCAACCAGGGCCCCAGCCAGCAGCACCGTCGATAGATAAGGCTCGGTCGCGAGCCCCCGGCCGAACTCCTCCATCAGGATCGCGACCTCGACGGGCCCTCCGCCGAAGCCGCCAACGTCCTCCGGAAACGGAAGCCCGAGCCAGCCCAGATCCGCAAACTTGCGCCAGTTCTCGCGCTTGAATCCCATAGGATCCTGCATCGCATGGCGACGTGCGGCCGGCTCGCAATGTTCAGTGATAAACCGTTGCGCGCTATGGCGCAGCATCTGTTGCGCTTCGCTCGGTGTCAGATCCATCCCTCAGCTCCACACATCACACCTACCGGTCTCGCTTTCCGGGCGCGCAGATCGGCCATCTTCCAATGGAGTCGCGAGAAACGGATTGGAAGCCGCTTCAAGCCGACGACGAAGGTTGTCTCGGTCCAGGCCGGCTCGCCAGCAAGTTCGATTCCGTCGACGCGCGAGAGCAGTTCGCGCATGAAGGCAATCATTTCGACCTTCGCGAGATACATTCCAAGACAGGCGTGGATGCCGAAACCAAACCCGACGTGGCGGTTCGGCGTCCGGTCGGCAACAAATGCGAAGGGACGCTCGAAGGCATCCTCATCCCGGTTCGCAGGCGAATAGGCCAGCAGCAGGTTATCGCCTTGCTTGATGGTCTTGCCGCGCAACGTATAGGTCTCGGTCGCGGTCCGGAAGAAATGCTTCACCTGCATCGCGTCCTCCCCTGGTTTCCTGTTCAGTTCATCCGCAGCACCGGCTTGACGATTGCGCCGGCTTCCATCTCCTCGACCGCCTGGTTGATCTTTTCGAACGGATAGAAGCTGACGATCCTGTCGAGCGGCAGCCGCCCTTGGCGGAAGAAGTCGACGAGTCGCGGCAGGAAGATCGTGGACACGGCATCACCCTCGACGACGCCCCGCACGGTCAGACCTCCGCCGACCAGGACGCTCGCCTCCACGGGAAACCGCGTCCCGCGCGGCGGTGCGGCGACCTGAGCGGATGAC
>NZ_JALBGZ010000459.1:0-5217 GCF_023006515.1 Bradyrhizobium sp. PRIMUS42 | reverse complement strand
CGCAATGCCGGCGAGCAGCGCGCCGGCGGCGTCGGCCGCGAGCAGCACGCTGTAGGACACGCCGGGATCGCCATGGCCGAGATCGCCGGCATAGCCCGGCATCTGGGCGTGATAGGCATTGCCGATCATGAAGGAGGTGAGGCCGGCAAGCCAGGTCATCGCCGTCAGCACCGGCTGGGTGCCGATGGCGCGGATGGTCAGCACGATGTCGGCAAGGCCGCGCACGGCAAAGCGCCGCGCCGCGACGCTCTTGTCGCGCACAGGCGCCCAGAACAGCCACAGCAGCATCGGCAGATAGAACAGCGTGTTGAAGATGATGCCGTGCGAGGTGCCGAGCGTCAGCATGATCACGCCGCCGACGGCAGGCCCGACCAGGATGCCGAGATAGCGCGCCATCGCGTTCAGCCGCACCGCGCTCGGCAGGTCCGCAGGTCCCACGAGGTCGTAGAGCAGGAGCTGGTTCGGCGTCTGCCAGAGCACGCCGGCGCAGCCGTGGATCACCAGCAGCAGCATCGCGTGCCACATCTGGATCGTATCGGTGATGAAGAAGAAGCCCCAGCCGGCGGAGGCCGTGATGAACAGCAGCATGCCGCACTGGATGATGCGGCGCGGATCGAACCGGTCGGCGAGCCCGCCGACCGCGACCGAGAACAGCAGGAACGGGAGCCAGTGCGACAGCACGGCAAATCCCCCCAGCGTCGGCGAATGGAATTTCTGGAACACCACCCAATAGCTGATCACATGCTCGATATTGTCGGCCATCATCGCCAGCACGTAGGCGATGAACTGGAGGCGGTACGGCACCGACTTCATCGCCGCGAACGAGCCGGACGCAGCGACGGGATTTTTGGGCAGGGGGTTCAAGGGGCTACCTGGAAAGGATGTTATCCGGCCATACACGCTCACTGCTGAGCGCTCAAGACGTTGGGTGTAGATACAGCCATGCACTGCCGCCACACACTCCGCCGTCATCCTGAGGTGCGAGCCATGCGATGCATCAGCATCGCATGGAGAGCCCCGAAGGATGGGCCACAGGCGTTTGCAGCCCATCCTTCGAGGCGCGCAAGAGCGCGCACCTCAGGATGACGGCGGAGCGCGTGGCTGAGATCCGTAGCCCGGATGAGCGCAGCGACATCCGGGACATCTCTTCCCGCATGTCCCTGACGCTCATGCGGGCTACGAGACTTGCGCTTGGCACGCGCGCGCATCTCACATACGCTTCGCCTTACGCCCGCACCAACCAATCAGAACAGACGGGCATCGAGGAAATCGCCATGCAACAGATCCGCGTCTGCACCCACGCTGGTCCCGGCTCGGAGCCCGTCATCCGCACCGTGCCGTGGCCGAAGGTCGGCCGCAAGGCCGCGCTGATCAAGGTCGGCGCCTGCGGCGTCTGCGGCACCGACTTGCACATCCTGAAAGGGCATTGGCCGAAGCCGCTGCCCTGGCCGTTCACGCTCGGCCACGAGATCGGCGGTGTCATCGTCGAATGCGGCGACGAGCTCACCGAGGACTTCATGAGCAAGCCGCTCAAGGTCGGATCGAAAGTCATGATCCCGCCGCTGATGCCATGCGGGCATTGCTATTACTGCATTCATTATCCGCAAACCGCCAACAAATGCCTGACGCCGGTCTATTACGGCCGCTATCTCGGCTTCGACAAGGCGCCGCACATGTGGGGCGGCTGGGCCGAATATGTCTATGTCGATCTCGACATGCTGCCTGGCACCAAGATCTACAAGCTGCCCGACGACATGTCGCTGCGGCTCGGCGCGCTGTCCGAGCCGCTGACCTCGTGCATCCGCGCTTTCAATCGCGCTACCCGCGCCGGTGGTTTTTCCTGGGGCGACACGGTGGTGATCCAGGGCTCGGGTCCGATCGGCATTCTGGCGGTCGCGGCTGCAAAGGAGATGGGGGCGGGGCGCGTGATCTGCGTCGGTGCGCCGGAGGAACCGCGGCTCAAGCTCGCCCGTGAGTTCGGCGCGGAGGCGACTGTCAACATCGAGGAGATCAAGTCGCCGCAGCAGCGCATCGCGCGCGTGCGCGAGATCGTCGGCGGCTTCGGCGCCGATCTCGTGATGGACTGCTCGGGCCATCCCACCGCCGGCCCCGAGGGCATCGAGATGCTGCGCGACGGCGGCACCTATGTCGAGATGGGCCAGTTCACCGACGCCGGCTCGATCGAGACCTCCTGGCACCGCATCTGCACCAAGGACCTCAATGTGCTGGGATCCTGGGGCTTCACCGGCAACGACCTGCCGCTCGGCGTCGACATGCTGTATCGGACCGCGGGCAAATATCCCTGGCTGAAGATGCAGACGATCTATCCGTTCACGGAAGAAGGCGTCGCGCAGGCGGTGAGGGATGCGATGGCGATGAAGACGGTGAAGTCGACCATCGTGCCATGGCCGGAGCTGGTGGAGTAGCCGATGCCGTCGATCCCGCACGATCTCGCGGCGTTCCTGGTCGAGGCCAAGCGGCGCACCTATGCCGGTCTCGATGACGACGCGACCGTGGCGAAGCCGTTGCTTGCCGGCTCAAAACAGCTCGAGCACCGCGCGCCGCCTTTTGCCTATCGCGACATTTATTTCGGGATGGGATTTTTCGTCGGGCAGGAGACCGTGTCGAAGGACGACCGCGTCATCTGGTCGATGAGCTACAGCGGCGGCGTCGGCGCGGAGATCAGAGATCGGGAGACGTTTCTCGCGATCTACAAATTCCTGCGTCAGGCGTTGCTGGGCGTGCGCGTCGAGCAGCCCTACCGGGGACCGCCCCTGTTCGAGCAGGCAGGCATGGTCTACCGCAACGAGATCGAAGGCGCGCTCGATCGGTTTCACGGTGTCGAGACGATCTCGCAGCAGGACGGCACCAAGCTCTACGAGCTGCGCTATGGTGGCGGGCTGCTGCGTTAGCCTCCAGTCTTGTAGCCCGGATGAGCGAAGCGATATCCGGGGTGCTTGTGGGGAAGCATTCCCGCATGTCGCTCCGCTCATGCGGGCTACGTCCGGGCTTTTGAATAAAGGACACGATGACGAACGAACAGACAGCCGAACCACCCCCGCGCCCCCGCTCGCCCTTCCATGCCATCCGCGCGATCGACTACACCGTCATCTTCGTGCGCGACATGATCGCAATGCGCAGCTTTTACGAGGGCGTTCTTGCCTTCCCGCTGCTGCGTGAGTTGTCGTCGAACTGGATCGAGTACGGCATCGGCAGCAACACGCTCGCGCTCGCACGACCGAGCCGGACCGCGGCCGACGCACCGACGCCGCCGGGCAGCGCTTCGCTGCAACTGGCGTTCAAGGTGTCCGCAGCCGAGGTCGATGCATGCGCCGACGAACTGGTTCGGCAGGGCATTGCGCTGGTATCGCCGCCGACGAACCAAACGTTCGGACATCGCACCCTGTTCTTCCGCGACCCCGACGGCAATCTGCTGGAGATTTATGCGGAGATCTGAGCGGGAGCCGACGCCCAAAAAGTTCCATCTGATTTCCCCGAACTATTCACGCGGAGGTGAAACTTAGGCCCAAGTTCCGGCTTTCACTTCGCGGGAGAGGTGCCGTGAAGCGAATCCTGAAACCACTCACTTACATCCTGGCTGCAATCTACTTCCTGGTGGATGCGGTTTTCATGGCCGTGGCGAAGCCGATCGCGCGCTGGATCGAGCGGCATTTCCAGTTCAGGCGCTTGCGCGCCTGGATCAGGTCGCTGCCGCCATATCCGTCGCTGGCGTTGTTTTCCGTGCCCGTGATCATTCTGGAGCCGGTCAAGCCCGTGGCGGCCTACTTCGCTGCAACCGGGCAGGTTGTGAGCGGCGCCGTGACTTTCATTGTCGGCGAGCTGCTCAAGCTCGTGCTGGTTGAGCGCCTGTTCCATCTCACGCGCGACAAGCTGATGCGAATTCCCGCCTTTGCCTGGGTTTACGGAAAATACGCCGCGGCGAAGGCGTGGCTGCAAGCGACCGAAGCCTGGCGCGCCATCCGAGCGCTCGCCCGCGCGGTCAAGGACGGTGCTGTGCGTGCGAGAGCCAGGTTGGTCGGCAGCTTCAGCGGACTAGCTCCCTCCAGGGATTAGGCCGCGCCAAGCGCGCTGCCTGCTATGCGAGCTTGCGCGCCGCTGCGGTTGCCTTGTCGCCCGTGTTTGGTGTGCCGGTGGGTTCGATCAGCATCAGGTGAACCTCCTCGCGCGCCACCGGGCGATGCTCGACCCCTTTGGGCACGACATAGAGCTCGCCCGGACCGAGCGTCACTGTGCGGTCCTGCAATTCGATGTCCAGACGACCCTTCAGCACCAGAAAGAAATCGTCGGTGTCGTCGTGCTTGTGCCAGGTGAACTCGCCCTTCACCTTCACCACCATCACGTCGCAATCGTTGAAGGTCGTGACCGTGCGCGGGGACCAATGGTCGTGAAAGGTCGCGAGCTTGTCGGCGAGCGATATGCTGTCGGCCATGTTTCACTCGTGGGCGTTTCAGTTGGACAGGATTTGGGATCGAGGGACCGGCGCGACAAGACGCGCCTCGGGTTCATCAGGTGCGTGTGGCGGAGAAGGGGGCTCGGTCATTCCCGACAGTGTTTCAACGTCGTCATTGCGAGCGCAGCGAAGCAATCCAGGCGCGAGAGTCGATCTCTCTCGTGACCCGGGCAGGCTGCAAGGAGCCCGGCGTCAGACCGGTCGCGCTTCACCTTAATCAAGGTGGTCGAAAAAGCCCGCTGCAACCTCTGGGGCGCGGTTCTCTTTGCGAAGCCATGCATCATAGGCATGGTGATTTCCGAGCGCTTGGCGTAAAGAGCGCCCAGATCAAATCCAGCGTGCGGCCGGGCCGTTTGCCCCCCACGCGAGCTCAGGCCCGCCGGTTCACCGTTTGCGCGCCTGAATTAACCAAGGTTCTCCATCCGTGTCTTTTCCGGCCCTGACCCCGCCGCTCGCCCAAGCTTTGGCCGAGCGGAACTATGATTCACCGACCCCCGTTCAGCTCGCCGTGCTCGCGGACGATGCCCGCGATCGCGACCTCCTGGTTTCGGCGCAGACCGGCTCCGGCAAGACCCTCGCTTATGGCCTCGCCATGGCCAGGGATCTGCTCGGCGATGCCGAGCGGTTCGAGCAGGCAGCCGCACCGCTCGCCCTCATCGTGGCACCGACCCGTGAGCTCGCGATGCAGGTCCACCGCGAACTCGCATGGCTCTACGGGCATGCGGGCGGGCGCGTGGTCTCCTGCG
>NZ_JALBGZ010000458.1:0-5227 GCF_023006515.1 Bradyrhizobium sp. PRIMUS42 | reverse complement strand
AGCGCCCTGGCCTCGGCCTCGAGCTTGCGCGCACGGTCCGGATTGCCGAGCCGCAAGGCGCAACGCGCGGCGAGCTGCTTGGCGGCGTAGACGTAGCCCTGGACTTCGGCGAGTGCGATATTGCCTTCCGCGAGCTGGCCGTCGGCGTGGAAGATCGCGTCATACGAATCCTTCCAGCCCTGGTTGGCCAGGCCCTTTTCGGTCGCGCGCTGGTATTCGACGAAGCCGTCCTGGTCGGGATCGCCGGGGCCGTCGATCCAGGCCAGACCCGCCTCGATTGCCGGCCAAAGCTCGATCAACGTGGCCTCGTCCCCGGTGCGTTCGAAATAGCTTCCGGCGAGCAGGATGAACAGCGCGGTCGAATCCACGCTGCCGTAATATTGTGAGAACGGCACCTCGCCCAACGCCGCCATCTCGCCGCCGCGCATTTCGTGCAGGATCTTGCCGGGCGCGGCATCGGCGTGCGGATCGATCGCCTTGGCCTGGAAATGCGCAAGCCGGCGCAAGACGCCCTTGGCGACGCGCGGATCGACCCACAGCATCTGGAGCGCAGTGATCAGGCCGTCGCGGCCGAACGTCGTCGAGTACCAGGGAATGCCGGCATAGGGATAACGTCCCTGCGGCGTCTCCGTCATCAGCATGTTGAGGTCGGCCATCGCCTGGCACAGCACCTCGTTGAAGATGTTGTTGGAGGTCTCGATGCTGGCGGCGCCTATCGTGGACTGGCGCATCTCGCGGCGATGGGCGAGCAAGCCCCTGAAGAAGCGCGCAGGCTTCTCTGCGATCGGCCGGTTGCAGGACACGGCGACAAACAGCGATGCCGATTCATGCGGATCCAGTTCGAGCTGCCAGGTCGCGGCATTGACCGACAGCCGCGTCGGACGCGGGTCGAAATGCAGCGCCGTGGTGCGCTCGGTGTCATCGAGACCGCGATATTCGAACAGCACGTCGGTCGGCCCGAGCAATTTGCTCGTGCCGGTCCCGCGGCGCGGCCGGCGCTCGCCGCGGACCTCGAACAGATCGGCAAAATCGTTATCGAACAGCAGCGTCAACTCGAAGCTGGCGCGCGCGTCGCCATGGTTCTGTACGCCGATGCGCTGATAGGCGGTGCCGCGCCACAGGAAGATCGTGCGCACGATGTGCAGCAGGTCCTTCTGAAACACCAGGCGGCCCTGACGGTAGATATCCGGATTGGTCAGATCGACGGTCAGCGCCGAATTGTCGTCGCGCAAATTGGAACCGAGCAGCAGCGGCTGGAGATCGTCGAGCACGAGCTCCAGCCGCGCCAGATAGCGCGTGTCGTAGTGAAACAGTCCGTCCGGCCCGCCGGCGGAGGCGCCGATGTCGCCATGGCTGTCGAGCACGATGAACATGTCGTCGTGCTTGAGGGACCGCCGCGGTCGTGCCGCGGGCCCAGTCATCGGGATGTAGAACGTCTGCTCCGCGACGGCGTCCACCGTCTGCGATACGGAGATGATCTGGGTTACGGCTTCGGCTGCCATGAGCTGCTCCCCTGCGCCTTGTTTCGAAACGCAACCAACGCGAACGCGACTGTTGGATTTACGCCGCGAACTTCGCGAGCCGGCTCATCTCCTGCGTCACCAATTCCCGATAGGGGCCGTGGCCTTGCATCAGGCGGTCCGGCGCGCCGTCCTCGATGATCTTACCATTCTTCAGCACCACCACACGGTCGAAATTGCGCAGCGTCGCGAGGCGATGCGCGATCGCGATCACGGTGCGGCCGCGCATCAGGCGCGACAGCGCCTCGCGGATGGCCTCCTCCGATTCGCTGTCGAGCGCCGCGGTGGCCTCGTCCAGCAGCAGGATCGGCGCGTCCTTCAGGAAGGCGCGCGCGATCGCGATGCGCTGGCGCTGGCCGCCCGACATCTTGACGCCGCGGTCACCGACCATGGTGTCGAGACCATCCGGCATGCTCTCGACGAAATCGCAGCGCGCGGCGATCGCGGCGCGCAGTACCTCGTCGTCGGTCGCGTTCGGGCGGCCGTAGCGAATGTTCTCGCGGATCGACCGGTGGAACAAGGAGATGTCCTGCGGCACGACGGAGATCGCCTCGCGCAGGCTCAGCTGCGTGACCTTCGAGATGTCCTGTCCATCAATGGTGATGCTGCCCTCGTCGGTATCGTAAAAGCGCTGCAGCAGCGTGAACAGCGTCGATTTGCCGCCGCCGGACTGGCCGACCAGGCCGACGCGCTGACCGGGTTGCAAGCGCAGGCTGAAGCGCTCGAAGATCTTCTCGCCGCCGGGATAGCCGAAGGTGACATTGTTGTACGCGATCGCCGCGCCGCTCTTCACCAGCGGCTCCGCCTCGGGGTGATCGCGCAATTCGTGCGGCACCAGCAGCGTCGCGATCGCTTCGGTCAGACGTGCGACGTGCTGGGTGACGTCGACCAGCGCCACCGCGAGATCGCGCGTGGCGCTCAGGATGGAGATGCCAAGCGTACAGACCAGCACGACGTCGCCGGTGGTCGCTTCGCCCTTCTGCCAGAGCGTGACGGCCCAGGCCATCAGCGCGATCGTCAAAAGCACGGTCACAGCGGCATGCAACAATCGCAGCTTTTCCAGATAACGCAGGCTGCGGCTTCGTGCGGTCAGCTCCCGGTTCACGGTCGCATCGAACCGCTCGTGCTCGTGGCCGATGCCGCAGAAGGCCCGCACCAGCGGCATGTTACTGATGACGTCGATCATCTCGCCGTCGACCACGGCGGCCTTGTCGGCGAAGTCGTCATGCAGCGGCTTGCCCGCGGCGGCGAGATGGAACATCGCAACCACCATGCCGCCGGCAATCACGATCAGGCCAAGCGCCATGTAAGGGCTGACGGTTCCAATCAGGGCGATTGCCGCAATTGTGGCAATGCAGGGCGGCAACACATTCCAGACGAACATGTTCTCGACCGTGAACACCGCGTTCGACGTCGCCGTGATGCGGCTCGTCAGCATGCCTGGCATCCGGTCGGAGAAGTAGCTCGGCGCGTGCC
Organism: Bradyrhizobium sp. PRIMUS42; assembly: GCF_023006515.1. NCBI lineage: Bacteria > Pseudomonadati > Pseudomonadota > Alphaproteobacteria > Hyphomicrobiales > Nitrobacteraceae > Bradyrhizobium > Bradyrhizobium sp. PRIMUS42. The sequence continues at coordinate 2,231 of NZ_JALBGZ010000458.1, read as the reverse complement.
CGGTCAGATGACGAAATATGTCACGGCGTAAATCACCCGTGACACGAACGAAGGTGAAGCTCGCCGTCCAGCTCGCGATCCGCCACAGGAAGTTGTCGGCGGTGATCAGCGACATGAGTAAAATGAATGCCAGCCATACGTTCCCGCCATGCGATGGTCCCGCGGAGAGGCTGTCGACCAGCGACTTGACGCCGTACTGCGTGCCTACGGAGCAGGCAACGGCTGCCACGACGGCGGTCAGGATCACCAGATGCGACGCGAGACGACGCCGGAGATAGCGCAAGACAAAGGCGAATGGCCTGCGCGCGTATCCAGAAAGCTGATCCATATGGCTATCGCCCCGTTATGCTGATTTTCGTTTTGTTACTGATCGACTTGAACATCGACCTCCTCGCTCGGTTCCCGAGCCGGGCGATCACGACATGCGGATGCGGACGATCTGAGAAGATGTAGTGGCAGCATCGAGACGGCCCGCGGACGTGTCGAATATGTAACGTTCGCAGGAAGGAACTTCGCAACTGCGGGAACGTTCCCTTGTCTGGCATGCCGGTGCCGTACTGGCGGGGGTTCAACTTCATGATCGCAGAGGAGATGGTGAGATGCGCATCGCGCAGGTAGCTCCGTTGACGGAGGCTGTTCCACCCAAGCTGTATGGCGGCACCGAGCGGGTGGTGCATTGGTTGACGGAAGAGTTGGTGGCCCTTGGGCACGATGTGACTTTGTTCGCCAGCGGCGATTCGCAGACGTCAGGCAAGCTGGACGCGCTGTGGCCCCGGGCGCTCCGTCTCGACGGTTCCGTGCGCGACCCTAATGCGCTGCATATGGTTCTGCTGGAGCGGGTGCGGCAGAAATGTGACGACGAGGAGTTCGACTTCCTCCACTTCCATCTCGACTACTATCCCTGGTCGCTGTTCCACCGGCAGCCGACGCCGTTCCTGACCACGCTGCACGGCCGGCTCGACCTGCCGGAGCATCAGCCGGTCTTCAACACCTTCTCGAAGATGCCGGTGATCTCGATCTCCAATGCGCAGCGGCGGCCGGTGCCGCAGGCGAATTGGGTGACGACGATTCATCACGGTCTTCCGGAGAACCTGCTGACGCCGAGGCCGGCGAAACAGGAATATCTCGCCGTGCTCGGCCGCATCGCGCCCGAGAAGGGGGTCGACCGCGCCATCAAGATCGCGACCCATTGCGGCATTCCGCTGAAGATCGCAGCCAAAGTCGATCGTGCCGATCAGGATTACTACGACGAGCTGATCCGGCCCATGATCGAGAACAATCCGCTGGTGGAGTTTATCGGCGAGATCAGCGATCACGAGAAGTCGGATTTCCTGAGCGGCGCGCTCGGACTTCTGCTGCCGATCGATTGGCCGGAGCCGTTTGGCCTCGTGATGATCGAAGCCATGGCGTGCGGGACGCCGGTCGTCGCCTTCAACCGCGGCTCGGTGCCGGAGATCATCGACGAGGGCCTCACCGGCTTCATCGTCGAGGACGTCATCAGTGCCGCGGGGGTGGTGAACCGCCTTCCCCAACTCGATCGCGCCGCGATCCGCAAGCAGTTCGAGGCGCGTTTCACGGCGCGGCGCATGGCGCTGGACTATCTCGCGGCCTACCGCAGCCTCGCCGAGAAACAGGCGCCGCGGATCAAGCTGGTGAGCAGCGCGGAGTAAGGGCATCTCTCGTGTCCCGGACGCGCTGCAACGCTCCTGGCGTTGCGGCGCAGAGCCGGGACCCACGCGGCCGGCTGTACTCTCGGAAACATGGGCCCCGGCTCAGCAGCGCATTGCTGAAGAAGCGCTGCGCTGCGTCCGGGGCACGACCCCCTACTTCACCACCGCCCGTTTCGGCTCCACGATCTCGAACATTCTCGGAAATTCGTCCATCAGGCCCATCAGCTCGGCGAGCTTCATCGGGTTGCCTGACAACTTGACCTTGCCCGCGGCGACGGCTTCCGGAAAGCTCGTCAGCTTGGCGATCACCTCGTCGAGCGTGGAGCGCGCCAGCGTGAAGCCGGCATCGGCGCCTTCCGCCTGCACGTCCTCTGTGTAAGTGAGCGCGCAGTTCTCCAGGTTGAGCACGAAGGTCTCGCCTGTGTCCGAGAAGCTCCAGTTCAAGACGATGCTGGCTCTCGACCACCGGCTTCCTCGACAAGGTCGCCGAGAACCTGACCAAGGAGCTGGCGGCGTAAGCTGCCAGCCACGTCATTGCGAGCGTAAGCGAAGCAATCCAGA
>NZ_JALBGZ010000457.1:0-5257 GCF_023006515.1 Bradyrhizobium sp. PRIMUS42 | reverse complement strand
CGTCGGCCAAGCGGCGCGCCTTGCTCGACGCCGGCGCCGACCACGTCATCGTGTCGGAAGAAGAGGACATCCGGTCACGGCTTGAGGCGATCGCCGGTGCGAACGGCGTCCGAACCGTGTTCGACGCTGTTGGTGGTCCTGCGTTCGAGCCGCTGACCGCGGCGATGTCGCCGGGCGGCATGCTGATCGAATATGGCGGGCTCAGCCCTGAGCCGACGCCGTTTCCGCTATTCAACGTGCTGACCAAGAGCCTCGTCTTGCGCGGCTACCTCGTGCACGAGATCATTCGCGACACCGTGCGCCTTGCGCGGGCGAAGGCGTTCATTCTCGACGGTCTATCGGACGGCGCGTTGAAGCCGGTTATCGCCAGGACATTCCGGTTCGAGGACATCGTCGAGGCGCACCGCTTCCTGGAGTCGAACACGCAGTTCGGCAAGATCGTGGTGACGATCTGAGGAGCCGTAGGGTGGATTAGCCGAAGGCGTAATCCACCACCATTCGCATTCGAGGAGGCAGAAGGTGGACTACGCCCGCGACTGCGCCTTGCGCAGCCTCGGGCTAATCCACCCTACGAAGCAGGGGCCTTACGGCAACTTCAGTGACGTCTCGGCGTTGTACGGCTTCAGCGTCTCATCGGCGGCCTTCTGGGCGGCGGCGAGGGCCTCCTTCGGCTGCTTCTTGCCGTTGAGGACCAGCATCACCTCGTCCTCGAGGGTCTTGCGGACCGGTACGGTCTTGTAGGTCGCGAACCAGGGCTTTGCGACGTCGAGCTGCTCGACGGCGGTCTTGGCGTCCGGGTTCTTGTTGAGGAAGTCGACCATCTCGGGCGTCTTGTAGGCGGCCATGTTGGGCGCGAAATAGCCGGTGGCGCGGCTCCACCAGCCGCTCTTCTCGGGCGAGGTCATCCACTTGATCAGCGTCCAGGCGGCCTTCTGCTTGTCGGCCTCGAGCCCTGCCGGCACGATCAGCGAGGCGCCGCCGATCGGCACCGCGTTGCGGACGTTGCGCGGGATGAAGGCGACCTTGTAGTTGAACTTGGCGTTGTCGCGCACGTAAGTGAGCGAGCCCGTGGACAGCATCATCATCGCGGCATTGCCGGAGATGAAGGAGGTGCTGACGGCAGGGCCAGGCGTGGCGCCGGGCGCATGCACCTTGTGCTTGGTGACGAGGTCGTTCCACCAGGTCAGCGCGCCCAGCATCGAGGGCGTGTCGTAATAGACCTCGCCGCCGAACTCCTCGTTGTAGTAGCGCCCGCCATTGCTCATGGTGAGCGTTTCCATCATCCAGCCGCAATAATCATAGGCGCAGGGGATCGCGATGCCCCATTGGGTCACCTTCTCGCCCTCGCGCTTGGTGAGCTTCTTGGCCCAGTCGGTGAGCTCGGCCCAGGTCTGCGGCGGCTTGTTCGGATCGAGGCCCGCTTCCTTGGCCTTGTCGGCGTTGATGTAGAGCAGCGGCGTCGAATTGTGGAAGGGCACGCCGTAGACCGAGCGGTTGATCACCGCGTTGCCCTGCAGCGCCGGGAAGAACTGACCCAGGAACTGGTCCTTGGTGGTGCCGTCGGCGGCGATCAGAGGATCGAGATTGGTGAGCTCGTTCTCGATCTGCATGTCGAGCAGGAAATTGGCCGACATGATCACGGCAGCCGGCGGCTTGCCGGCCTTGATCGATGCGCGCGTCTTGATCAGCGTGTCGTCATAGGAGCCGGTGTAGACGGCGGTCGCCTTGATGTTCGGGTGTCCCTCGTTGAACTCCTTGATCAAGGTGCCCATGTCGCGGGCGAGCTTGCCGTCGACGGGAACGGGGAAGAACAGGTCGATCTCGGTCGGACCTTCGGCCATCGCCGGGACGGCGAGGGCAGCAGCCATGGAGCCTGCCATGGCGAGGCCAAGCATGAGCCTGCGGGTAAACAGCATCGAAAACTCTCCTATTTGATGCCTGAGGTGACGAAAGAACTGATGAAACGCTTCTGAAAGATCAGGAAGGTGACGAGCAGCGGCGCGATCACCATCAGCGTGCCCGCGGCGATGGTGCCCCAGGCCTGGGTGCCTTCCGCGGTCGCGGTGAACACCGAGAGCCCGACCGTGAGCGGCCGCTTGTCCGGCGAATTGATCACCATCAGCGGCCACAGGAAGTCGTTCCAGTGGCTGGTGACGGAGATGATGGCGAAGGCCCAGAAGCTCGGCATCGACAGCGGCACGTAGATGTGGCGGATGCGCTGGAACAGGCTGGCGCCGTCGATCAGCGCGGCGTCTTCCAGCTCGGTCGGGATCGCCTCGAACGCCTGGCGCATCAGGAAGGTGCCGAAGGCGGAAGCGAAGAACGGCATCATCACGCCGGTCAGCGTGTCGTAGAGGCCGAGCTGCGCGACCAGCTTCAGGTTCGGCACGATCAGCAGCACCGGCACCAGCATCAGCTGCATCAGGAACATGTAGAAGATCAGCGTCTTGCCGGCGAAGCTCAGGCGCGCGAAGGCAAAGCCCGCCAGCGTGATCGTGACGAACTGCACGAGGAGAATGCCCGCGCAGATGAAGGTGGTGTTGAGGGCGTAGCGCGGGAAGTCGCCGATCTCCCAGGCATCCCTGATGTTGTCGAGCGTCGGCTTCAGGCTCGGCATCAGCTCGGCCATGGCGTTGATGCCGTCCGAGGCCGGGCGCAGCGTCGCAACGCCCATCCACAGGAACGGGATCAGCCAGACGATCGCGAGCAGCACGGTCAGCAGGAAGCCGAGCTTGGGCGTGATCTCGCCGCGCGTGGCGAGCGGGGCGTCCTTCCAGAGCGCTTCGAGCAGCTTCATGGCCCGCCCTCGCGGTTCGCCATGGTGCGGAAGGAGAGCGCGGTGAGGCCCATCAGCGCGGCAAGCGTCAGCAGCGTTGCCGCGGACGCCTTGCCGATGTCGTAGTGCTCGACCGCCTGCTGGTAGATGTAGAACAGCACCAGATTGGTCGAGTTGGACGGACCGCCCTTGGTCATGACGAAGACGTGGTCGACCTGCGTCACCGCGTTGAGCGTGGCGATCACGATGACGAACAGGAAGGTGGGCTTGAGCTCGGGCAGGATGATGTGACGGAAGCGCCGATAGGGCCCCGCGCCGTCGAGATGCGCGGCCTCCATCACGTCCTCGGGCACGGCCTGGAGACCGGCGAGGAAGAACAGCATGTAATAGCCGGCATTCTTCCAGATGGTGATGACCATGATCGCATAGAGCGCGATGTCGGGGTCGCCGAGCCAGTTCGGCAGCACCGGGAGAAACCGGCCGATGTAGTAGTCGAGCAGGCCGACATTGGGCAGGAAGATGAACATGAACAGCGCGGATGCGGCGACCATCGGGATCAGCACCGGCAGGAACAGCGCTGCGCGCAGCGCGCTGCTCACGGCATGGGTGCGCGACAGCGTCAGCGCGAACAGCAGCGCCAGGCCGATGCTCGGGATCGCCGTGCCGACGGCGTAGATGAGGTTGTTGACGACGGCGCCGGAGAAGGCGGGGTCGGCCAGCACCGCTGCGATGTTGTCGAGACCGACGAAGCGGACCGGGGCCTTCGGCGTGGCGCGCTGGTAGAGCGCATCGATCAACACGCGGCCCATCGCGCCATAGGTGAACAGCGCGAGGAAGACCAGCGAGGGCAGCAACAGGAGATAGGCGGGCAGCGAAGCTTTGAAGCGCCTGACGAGGCGCTTCGGCACGTCCAGGCGCGGCGCCGCCGAGGTCGCGACCGGAAGAGCCGCGGGTTCGGCGAGGCTCATTTCACCGCCCCGGAAAGTTGAGTGCGTAGTCGCGGCCGTCCACCCCCGCCGGGGGCTCGAAGGGGAAGCGCAGACTGGTGTCGAGGAAGTCGTGGCTGTGTACGACCAGGTTCTCCTCGTCGATCAGCACCACGCCATAGGCGGGCGGCTCGTGGCTGGCCAGATGCGGCGCGCCGGCGTCGAGCTCGAACCAGACCTGATGGTTGGTGCCGCGCAGGGTGGAGAACGGAATCTTGCCGTAGCTGCCGAAGATGGGACGGTGCACATGGCCGAAGAAGAGGTGGCGGATGCGGGCGCGATAGGGCGCGATCACCTCGGCAAACTCCGCGGTCTGTTTCAGCCCGATCTCGTCCATCGCATGGACGCCGATCGGGAAGGGCGGGTGATGCATGAACACGACGAAGGGCTGGTCGGCGGGCGCGTTGGCAAGCGTCTTCGCGAGCCAGTCAAAGCGCTTGGCGCACATCTCGCCGGCGTGGCTGGTCTCGTCCAGCGTGTCGAGGAAGACGAACAGGCCGTGCTCGGTGGTGCGGGTGCCCTGCACGAAGCCGTTGGCATCGCGCGGCGCCGCCTTCAGCGCGTCGAGGCAGGTGACGCGCTTGTCGTGATTGCCGACCATCGCGATGTAGGGAATCTTCAGCGCCGCCATGGCGTCGGCGAAATTGGCGTAGGAGTCAGCCTCGCCCCAATGGGTGAGGTCGCCGGTCACCACCGCGAAGGCAGCGTCGGACTGGTGCCGGTTGATGTCGGCGATCGCCGCGTCCAGCCGGGCACGCGGGTCGAGGCCATAGAGCTTCAGCCCGGGATTTGCGAGATGCGTGTCGGTAAGGTGGATGAATTTGAAGGGCATGGCGCTCGTCAGGGGTGTTGGAGAAAGGACGTCTCCGGCAAGACGACCCTGACAGGCGGTTAGTGCGCGTGTGTTTCAGTTTGATGACAGCGGTTCCCGCGGCCGGGACGTGTCCACACGGAAGAAGCGTGCGGGAGAAAGCGCTCTAGTGAACAAGCGCGCGCAGGCGCTCGATCTCGGCGATCAGTCTTGGAATATCCTGCCGCGCGTGGGCGATGAATTCCTGATCGGCGAGCGTCCCGCCGGTGAGGTAGAAGTCTTCGCCTCCGGTCTGGATGAAGTCTGAGCCGCTGAATTTATCACGTTTCTATGAACGATTTCCAGGGACCCGCGGTGCGCCTTGATCGCCTCGATCTCGTCGCTGGTCATTGGACTGTTCCGGTTCATTTGAGTGGCCCTCTCGAAGCCTGCCGCTACGTCCCGCAGAACGTCTGCAACACGCGCTGGTCCGGCAGCGGGGGATCGGCATAGGCGGCATAATCCGGCTGGTCCTCATGCGGCTTGGCCAGCACCTTCACCAATTCCTCGAACGGCGCGTAGTTATCGTCGTTCACGGCGGCCTGGATCACCGCCTCGACGCGGTGGTTGCGCGGGATGAACATGGGATTGACCGCGTGCATGGCGGCCTGCCGCTCGGCTGCGCTCTGCGGCTCCAGCGCGATG
>NZ_JALBGZ010000456.1:0-5313 GCF_023006515.1 Bradyrhizobium sp. PRIMUS42 | reverse complement strand
TGCTGCGCTGGGTGCTGCCCGCGGCGATCGCGCCGGCACCGAGCAGCATCGCGATGATCATCTGGGTCTGGGCGGCGGCGAGTTGCTCGCGCAGCTTGGACAAATGGCCGCCGGCCAAATGCCCGGTTTCGTGCGCGAGCACACCGATGATCTGGTTCGGCGTCTCCGATTGAAGGATCGCGCCGTAATTGACGAAGATGCGGCGGCCGTCGGCGACGAACGCGTTGAACGAGTTGTCGTTGAGGATCACCATCTGGATGTTCTGCTTCTCCAGACCTGCAGCGCGCAGGATCGGGCGCGTGTATTCGCGCAGCAGCTGCTCGGTCTCGGTGTCGCGCAGGACCGGCGGCCCCTTGGCTTGCGCGTGCGCGGCCGAGAACGGCGTCAGTGCGGTCGCCGCAGCCATGATGAGGGCGGTGAGGGCGGAGGCCTTCTTGCGCAATGCGATCTGGAGCAACATCAGGCGGTCTGGGTCAAACGGTCTTGATCAAGCAGTTTCGTGATTGGTTTTGGCGATTGGCGGCGGACCGGATACGCGATATGCCCTTGCGGGCCGTTCCCCTTATGACCCGTACAATGCGGCCAGTCTGGGGCGCAAGCGCCCCGTTTCCCGGACCGGACGGACCGGTCCGCCAGCGAATAGCAGAAATCGATGCACGATGCGACCTTGAGGAACCGGTTGGGGCAGTGGCTCGAGCCCTCCCGCCGGAGCGATGTTCCCCCGTTCATGGTGATGGACGTCATGGCCGCGGCGGCCCGAATCGAGGCCGCTGGCGGCCATGTCATCCACATGGAGGTCGGCCAGCCCGCGGCCGGCGCGCCCAAGACCGCGATTGCGGCCGCCCATGCGGCGCTCGAGGCCGGGCGGATCGATTATACCTCGGCGCTCGGCATCCCCAGTCTGCGCGAGCGCATCGCACGCCATTATCGCGATGCCTATGGCTGTGACGTCAGCCCCGAGCGGGTCGTGGTGACCACCGGCTCCTCGGGTGGGTTCATTTTGGCTTTCCTGGCGATGTTCGAGCCGGGTGACCGCGTTGCCGTGACGGTGCCGGGTTATCCGCCTTACCGACATATCCTCACCGCGCTCGGTTGCGAGCCGGTGCTGATCGAGACCACGAACGAGACGCGCCATGCGCTCACCGGCGAGGCGCTGCTCGCGGCCCATCGCAAGGCGCCGCTGAAGGGTGTGCTGGTCGGCAGCCCCGCCAATCCGACGGGGACGATGATGTCCCGCGAAGCGCTCGCTGGTCTGATTGCGGCCGCCGAAGGCGCGGGCATCCGCTTCATCTCGGACGAGATCTATCACGGGCTCGACTATGCGTTTCCGGCCGTCACCGCCGCAGCACTCTCCGAGCACGCACTCGTGATCAACTCGTTCTCGAAGTATTTCTGCATGACGGGCTGGCGCGTCGGCTGGATGGTCGTGCCTGAAATCCTGGTGCGGCCGATCGAGCGGCTGCAGCAGAATCTGTCGATCTCGGTGCCGTCGCTCTCGCAGATTGCCGCTGAAGCCGCTTTCGACGGTGCGGCCGAGATGGAGGCGATCAAGCACGGCTATCAGGAGAACCGGCGGATTTTGATCGAGGGATTGCCGAAAGCTGGCCTCAGCAAGTTCCTACCGGCCGATGGTGCATTTTATCTCTATGCCGACGTCTCGGACTTCACCTCCGACAGTTTCGAGTTCGCCAAGCAGATGCTGGAGCAGGCACGCGTTGCGGCCACGCCCGGCCTTGATTTCGATCCCGTTCACGGCCGCTCGTTCATTCGTCTTTCCTATGCGCGCTCGCCCGGGGAGATGCGCGAGGCAGTTGACCGGATCGCTCACTGGCTTAAATAGCCGCCAGTTTTCGACCACTTCCGGAGTTCATCTTGTCTGACCGATCTGCCTCGACCGTTGCGCCGCATTTTTCTCTGGCCGCATTGATGTGGCCGACCCGGCCGGGCGAAACCGTTGGCGCAGTGCGCGCCGTCGTGCTGATCGCGCTCGGCACCGCCTTGATGGCGCTATCAGCGAAGGTCAGCCTGCCGCTGCCCTATGTCCCCATGACGTTGCAGACGCTGGTGGTGCTGATGATCGGTGCTGCCTACGGCTGGCGTCTTGGCAGCGCAACCATGATCGCCTACCTTGCCGAAGGCGCGCTTGGCGCGCCGGTATTTGCCGGGCCGGTGGGTGGCATTGCACCGCTGCTCGGCCCGACCGCGGGATATCTGTTCGGTTTCATTGCGGCCGCTTTCGTGACCGGCTGGCTCGCCGAGCGCGGCTGGGATCGCAGCGTGCCGCTTTTGTTTGCAGCAATGGCTGTCGGCCATATCGTCATTCTGGCCGCCGGCTTCGGCTGGCTGGCGTTTGGCCTCGGGCTGAGCGTTGCGAAATCCTGGCAGGTCGGCATCGTGCCGTTCGTTGCGGCTTCGCTGGTCAAGAACGCGCTTGGCGCGACGCTGATGCCAGCCGCGCGCAGGCTGATAGAGCGCCGAAGGTAAAACCGGCAAAAGCGAGCAGTTCCGATTGACAGGGCCGGCCAAGTTGATCTTGGCTGGCCCAAAGTTTTGAGGGGGAGTGAAACGATGACGACGACAACGATGGCGGAGGCGCCGATCGCGCCGCCCGCAGCAAAGCCGTGGTACAAGGTTCTCTACATCCAAGTGCTGATCGCCATCGTGCTCGGCGCCATCGTCGGCTGGCTGTGGCCACAGCTCGCCACCAACGAATGGATCAAGGCGCTCGGTGACGGCTTCATCAAGCTGATCAAGATGGTGATCGCCCCGATCATCTTCTGCACCGTCGTCTCCGGCATTGCCCATATCCAGGACGCCAAAAAAGTCGGCCGCATCGGCGTCAAGGCACTGGTCTATTTCGAGGTCGTCTCGACCTTCGCCCTGGTGATCGGACTCATCATCGGCAATTTGGTGAAGCCGGGCGCGGGCTTCGGCGGTGGAGCGGCCAACGAGGCGGCCGTTGCAAATTACGCCAAGCAGGCCGCCGGTCAGAAGTCCGTCGACTTCGTGCTGCACATCATTCCCGACACCGTGGTCGGCGCCTTCGCGCAAGGCGAAATCCTGCAGGTGCTGCTGTTCTCGGTGCTGTTCGGCTTCGCGGTCATGAGCCTCGGCGAGCGCGGCCACACCATCCGCAGCTTCATCGACGACGCCGCTCATGCCGTGTTCGGCGTCATCTCCATCGTGATGCGTGCAGCGCCAATCGGCGCGTTCGGTGCGATGGCCTATACGATCGGCAAGTTCGGCACCGGCGCGATCCTCAATCTGGTCGGGCTGATCGCCACGTTCTATGTCACCGCGGCGCTGTTCGTTTTCGTCGTGCTCGGCATCATCGCACGTCTGGCAGGGTTCTCGATCTTCAAGTTCCTGGCCTACATCAAGGACGAATTGCTGATCGTGCTCGGCACCTCGTCCTCGGAAAGCGCGCTGCCGTCCCTGATGGAAAAGCTGGAGCGGCTCGGCTGTTCCAAGTCGGTGGTCGGCCTCGTGGTGCCCACGGGTTACTCGTTCAATCTCGACGGCACCAATATCTACATGACGTTGGCGACGCTCTTCATCGCGCAGGCGCTCGGCTACGATCTCAGCTTCAGCCAGCAATTGACCATCCTGGTCGTGGCGATGCTGACGTCGAAAGGTGCCTCCGGCATCACCGGCGCGGGCTTCATCACGCTGGCGGCGACGCTGGCCGTGGTCGATCCGCGCCTCGTGCCGGGCATGGCGATCGTGCTCGGCATCGACAAGTTCATGAGCGAGTGCCGCGCGCTGACCAATCTGTGCGGCAACGGCGTCGCCTGCGTGGTCGTTGCCTGGTGGGAGGGTGAGCTCGACCGCGACAAGCTCAACGCCAACCTTTCCAAGCAGATCGATCCGACCGACATGGAGACGGCGATCACGACGGACTGATCGCGCCCCCGGGCTTGGAGCGAAAAGGGCTGGTCGAGATCCTCGATCAGTCCTTTCTTTTTGGGGCTAGAACCGCTCCGGCCGGTACGGCGCGGGATCAATCGCCGGCGTCTCGCCGCTCATGATCTCGGCGAGCAGGCGTCCGGTCGCCGGTCCCAGGGTAAAGCCCTGGTGGCCGTGGCCGAAATTCATCCAGAGGCCGGGATGACGCGGCGCTTGCCCAAGCACCGGCAGCATGTCGGGCGTGCAGGGACGGGTGCCGAACCACGGATCCGGCTCGACGCGCTTGCCGAGGTCGATCAGCTCGCGTGCGGAGCCTTCCGCGCTGGCGAGCTGCACGGGCGTTGCGAGCGCGTCCGGGCTCGTCAGCTCGGCTCCTGTGGTGATGCGAATGCCCTTGGCCATCGGTCCCATGGCGTAGCCGCCGCCCTTGTCGACGAGAGGCAGGTCGAGCGAGGCGCCGCCGCTGTAATGCATGTGGTAGCCGCGCTTGCGTACCAGTGGAATGCGATAGCCGAACTTGTGCAGCAGATCGGGCGACCATGGTCCGAGCGTCACGACGGCATGAGGGGCATCGAGGCGCCCCTGGTCCGCATCGACGGACCAGCCGGTCGCGGTCTGGCGCAGGCTCTGGGCGTTCCCGAGAACAATGGTGCCGCCGAGACGCTCGAACAGCTCGGCATACGCCGTGACGAGCGCCCCCGGATCGGACACGGTCCAGGTGTCGAGCCAATGGATCGCGCCGGGAAGATCGTCGCGCAGGATCGGCTCGGCCTTGGCAAGCTCGCTGCCGGAGAGCACGCGAAAATTCACGCCGAATTCGTGTTGATCTTCCTCCGCCGTCTTGATCGCGAGGTCGAATGAAGCGGCATCGCGATGCAGCATGCGATAGCCGGCGCGGCGGATCAGATTGTCGGCATGGGCTTCGCGAATGAGGATGTCGTGCTCCGCGGTCGCGTAGGCGATCAGCCGTGCCCAGGCCTCGATCGCCTCGCGATGCCGCTTCGGCGCCGAGTGCCACCAGTAGCGGAGCAAGGGCTCGACATGGCGGTGAAGCGACGACAGGCTGTAGCGCACATCGTTGGTGCGGCCGGTCGCGATCTTCAGCAGCGTCGCAAGGTCGCGCGGCATCGGATAGGGGCGGACCGCTTCGGCCTGGATCATTCCGGCATTGCCATAGCTGGTCTCGCGGCCCGGCTCCTTGCGATCGACGAGGGTGATGGTCCAGCCGCGCTGCTGCAGATGCAGCGCCGCACTCACGCCGATCATGCCACCGCCGAGAACGATTGCGCTCTGCATTGGAACCTACCTCGCCAAATCAAAACCGCCCGGTTTGGCCGGGCGGTTTCATCTGGATGATCCCCTTACTCGCCGCCGCCGAACCGGCGGGACCACCAGCCCGCGCGGCGG